>JBBSTN010000060.1:0-12728 GCA_038235845.1 Gemmatimonadales bacterium
AAGCAGCCGGTCGAGTACCCGCACGCTGTCAAGCAGAAGGCTGGAATCAGTGGGTGGATGTATCGCCACCGGCACCACCGTCGAATCGACGCGCACGGTTTGCGCGCTGTCCAGCGCACGAGCTGTCGCGCTCGTAACCAGCAGCCTATTCACAGCGACAAGCGTCGACGCTCTCACCCGTCTCAAGGTCGCCGCAAGAGCGGATTTCGATGGGGTGGCGGTGAGTGCGCCCAAGCGGCAAAAGGCACGATAGCTCACCGAATCAGCAAGATGAAATGCCAATTCGGAGTACGTCCATCCCCTTAACTGCCTCACCAGCAAGAGTCGCAGCGTCTGCTCGCCGGTGAGGCCGGGTCTGCCCGTACCGGAATTCTTCCTGCACTGAGCTTCAAGGTCTTGCTGAACAAGCGCGCTCAATGCAGGTTGAGAATCAAGCAGTGCGCTCATCGCAGAAATATCATGGGCATGTGGATGATCGATCCACGGTGCAGTGAGCGGCAATTGTGGCGACATGTGACGCATCCGGCGGTGCCTCCGCGTGAGTGTTGGTTTCTTGACAATCCCAACGTACCTCACGGCAGCGAGAACACCATACCGGATGCGTCACTCGTTTCTACACTCGAAAAACTACTCCATCAGAGTTTCAGGATGGGCACTAGTTAGTGAATAGCGAATGGTTAATAGTTGATAGGAGATAGGAAAAACGATACTAACTGGCGCCCCTTCCTCCCCTTCCCGGGCCGTGGCCCGGGGCACCACCACGCCCACCCATCTTCGAGCGCATCGTTTCGTCAACTTCCTTGCGGTGCTTGTCGAGTAGTTCTTTCGCCACTGGCGTTTGCGATTCATCGAACGCAGGCATCACTTCGTCTACCGCTACTTTGTAGTTGGCCTGGATTTCGCGAACCACGCCCATAAGCGATTCACGGGCAATCACCATGCGCGCCTGATCTTCCGCGGTCTGCACACTGGTTGAGGGTTTCATCAGCTTCACAAGAGAATCGACGGACTTGAGCAGCGGCGCATTCTTTTCTTTTAGCGCGCTGTCCATTTCCTTGATTTTCGATGTCTGATCATCGCTCAACTTCAGATCCTTGCGCTTGTCAACGAAGTATTTGAGCTGCGACATATCTTCGATGTCTTTCGCCGAAATCCTGGGCCCAGGCGGCACAGACCTGGACATCTCATCAAAGTCCACCTTGGTGCCCCGATCGCGACCGCGCTGCGACTGCGCAATAGACGGAAGCAGCATAACTGCAAGTAATGCTACAGTGGTGCGAACCATACGGACTCCCGGAGCGAGTGGTTATGAGAGCTGCAACGGTGTTCGACGTGAGCGTGGGGCCGCCCGAGATGTCTCCGACGGCCCCACGCTGTTCAACTACGTTTGCGGTTTCGCGAACGCTGCAGTGAGATTAGAAAATAGTGGGCGGCCTGCGGTCCCAGATGAAGGATCCGGCGGGTGAACGGAAAGCGGTAGTTTGCGGTGTACGGGCGCCCGTTGTTGAAGCTGGGAACACCAAAAGTGAAATTGCGGAGCCTGCGACCGTCGTACCAGGAATGGCATCCGTGTCGAGTTTACCACCGGCACCTGCGCTCGATGACGCGGGCGCGCCCACCAACGCGCGCATATCGCTGAATAGCATTGCCCCACCACCCGCCGGCTGCACGTTGTACATAATGGTACCCGGAGCGACGTTCACGTATGCCGATGCCGTCAACGGTGCGACGTTGGCCCATGTTGGCGAAGCCGGCAGCGTTCCGCCCTGCACATACTGACGTACGTCGATGGCCTGGCCGGTGGTATTGATTACGCGAAGCGCGACCATTGCGCCTGGATCGGGGACGGTTTCAGGAATTATGCTGAATTTGAGGGCTGGCGAAGAGCCGCTGCGAGCTCCGCCCCATGCGATCACCGTGTAGTTGGTTCCGGCATCAAAAGTGTACGTCGTATCTTTGAGCTTGGTCTGTGCAATACTCTGAATTGTGTCGTCCAGGAAGACGACAAAGTGTCGCTGTCCCGCGCGCGCAGCTTTGTATTGCACCTGCGTCGATGCGGTGACGTTGCCAGAAGTCGACGGATTGTCACGAAAAGTGACACGGAATTGCGCGTTGCTCTCGACGATATCGACGAATCGCATATCGAGCCCATACGCGCCCGCAGTATCAGGCACTGCGTTGATAAAGCGAACGCCCGCAGTGGGGATGTCCGGGGTGACGATTGTCTCCTCACTACTGCAGCCAGCGAGAAAGAGTGAAGCGATGACAAATGCCGAGGCGCGAAGTTGACGTTCCATGAACACTCCCTAAAGGTTAGACCTAAGCGTATCCAGCATCAGGGCCATGGGATACGAATGGTTTGTGCGGTATCGACCGGGACGACGTCGGGGTTCGAACGACCGGAAACCACGATCGCTCTCGTGACAATGATTGCAACTGCTGCTATACCTGCCGCGCTCAGGATCGCAGTTCGGCCTTTGGACAACTTTCTCTCTGTAACCGAACTGACGTAATCGGTTTTTACGGAAACGCGTTCACCCGTCCACACCTGTTCGCCACCGCGCAGAAAATGCACCGTCGAAACGGAAAGCAGATAGCCGGAACTATCCATTCGAACCAGCCTACCCTCGATCTGCCCGATTTCTGGCCCCATCGTGCCGCCGAGGGCCACGCGTCCTGCGTCGTTCAAGTCGAGTCCGATCTCCGAACCCAGTATTGGTGACGTGGTCCGAATCGGTTGAAGAGTGTAGCAGCCAAGCGCGATGCTTGCGAGAAATGGCACGAGAGCAAAGCGTTGCATAGCGCACCACTTCCCACGCGTACTCATCGCACCTTGGCTCCCGTTACCTGCAATTACCACCCGTACGTGCTCTTTCCAGCAGTGGAGTTGGGCGCATTCCCTGCCCCCGGTCCTGCTCCATAGATTTGCGAGGTGGTGTACCCGCGCGCCTGGAGGTCCTGGTAAGGCACGGCCCAGAAAAGCGGTGTGCCTTCCGGCAAGTCGCCCCAACCGCGTTCGTCAAGATACCAGGCAGCGTAGTGAGTATAGGCTTCCTCGATGCGCTTCTCATACTTGAGCGCTTCGAAAAGATTTCCGCAGGCGATCGTGGTAAAGTTGGGACCGACAGGAACCTTGGGAACGCAGGCCGACCCACCAGGGACGGGGGATGTAGCATTAAAAGCTGTAATGGGCGGCAACCCATTTTTTACGCGAGTTTTGTTGATGAGTGCGCCAGCGGCCGCAAAGTTGCCGGCCCGATACTGGCCTTCTGCCTCAAGCATATCCATCTCTGCTTTCGTGATGAAGGCTGTGGCGCCATTTCGCGCTGTTCCATCCCCCGCAATCTTCCAGGAATAGAACCGAACGTTGTCATAGTTTGACCATCCGAAACCGAGCCCAGCGTACTGATCGGCACCTGATGGGCGGTTGACGTAGTATCGCTTGCATTCCGTAGAAGGTGTCTGGCAGGATGATAATGTGAAATCCGCCTGCTGCGCAGCACGCGTTAAACCCTGAGGAAACCGCTGGTCGGGCGTGACCATAAAAAATCCATTATTACCACTGCCACGCTGACTGACTGGCTGCGCGATCCAGGCGGCATAGCTACCGGACGTGTCGGCCATGCCAATGATGAACGGAGTCATCTGATGCCAAAGGCCAAAGGTCAGATAAGTATTTCGCCACGACGGAGACGGACCACTTGTGGTGCTGGTCGTGATTAAGTGATCGGCGGTAATACCATTTTGCACGTCGGCTATGACGGCCGGCCAGCTCACGGCGGCCCGTTCAGCAGGAGTGCGCGCAACATCTGCTCTCAGCCTGGCGCGATAGGACCGAATGAGCTTTGAGAACTCCTCTTTGTTCATCCCGGTCGGGGAAGGAATCCAGTCCGACGGCAACGGAAAGCCTTCTGCGGTATTGCTGCTTAGCGCGGTGAGATCGAGCGCACGCTGAAACGCCGCCATGGCGGAGTCATTGACCGCTTTATAGCCGAGAAGATCTCCAGCTTCCTGTGGGCCCGTCGCAGTGGAGACGACGGCGGCCGAGTCATGCATAAGCGATACGTATCCACGAGCTAGCCCGCGAAGAAATTCGGCATAAGCCTTGTCACGGTTATCGCGGGCAACCGACCCCAGCGTGAGACCTCCTTCCACCTGCGCCAGAAAGCTCGAGGCGACCCGATCGACTTCAGCCATATAGGAGTAGAGTCGGAACTGCTCGCCTCGGCACGCATTTCCTGGAGAATTGTCGTTGGCCGCCCCAGAAAAGGGCGCGCGCTGATTCTGACAGTTGTTTGCCAGACTCGAGTAGTTCTCGAGAGACATGACGTTCGCCATGCCCTCCAGGTCCGTTCCATTTCCGTACACCCCAGACATGAAGCGCTTGAAGTAGGTGCCAAGAAGCGCCTCAGCGTCGTTTGGAGTACCAAGAACTCGTTTGGTGTCTCCGGAGTTTGGGTTGGTGACCTCCAGGTTCTTTTCACAGGCTGCAAGGCCGACCAAGGCCGCTATAGCAGCGCCAGTGAAGAATTTGCGAGTCATGTATTATTGGCCCTTAGAAGCGCGAGGAAACTGAAAATGTAAAGGTGCGGAGCGTGGGGAAGCCAAACGCGTCAACCTGATTAATCAATCCAGAGCCAGCCTGACCCCCCGACACGCCCACTTCCGGATCGAAACCACTGTACTTGGTAAGCGTGAGCAGATTACGACCTATGAAGGACGCTGACCAGTCGCCTACCCCTCCGATCTTGCCGAAGCGATAGCTGAGGCTAAGTTCTCTGAGTTTCGCGTAGGATCCATTTTCGACGTTGTAATTGTTCGGGCCGAGCTGATCGTAGAAACCACCAGTACCTGCACCCTCAGAGCCGCCCGCTCGCCAGCCATAACCGGTGGGCTTTGCCGTCTCGACTGTAGCCGCTCCCTGGTCGAAGGTTGCTGAACTGAAGTCGAGCAGGCCCCAACCTTCGCCCTGATTGTTAATCTCGTGGCCAATTGTTCCGTCCAGCAAGCCATACAGCGACAGACGCTTGTAGGTGAGTGTGCTGTTCAAACCAAACCGGAAGTCGGGGAGCGTGTTGCCCAGAATATGGAGTGCTCCGACCTTCTCTCCAGGTTGGCCTGCGAGGGGACGGTCAACAATTGGATGGCCAAAGCTGAGGGGGAAATTCCATGGCGAGTCATTTGCCGACAACTTCGTCTGCCAGAGGTTCTTTGTAATACCGTCTCTCCAGCTGTTACCCTCACCCGTCCAAACTACCCAGCCCTGATCGTTGATCTGATAGGCGCGACCTTCGCCGCACTGCCCCTGCACCGAAGACGGCATGTCGCCGCAATTTTTGTAGAACTTACGGCCATAGACATTGCCGTACCGATTGATCTGGAAACCGTCGAGTTTGCCCGGCGCAGCAGTGATCTTGAAGAAGCTTCCGGTGCCATTTCCAGTGTTTGCACTCGCAAAATACTCGGGCACATCCAGGCGAGTGATGTACGTTCGCGTGCGATCATATGTGCCGCGCACGTTCCACTGCAAGTCTTTTGAGGTAACCAGCGGAAGATTCAGCGCGAGCTCGAACGTCTTGTTCTGCAACGTTCCGGCGTTCTGCCACTGACTGGAGAAGCCAAGTGAAGCAGGCGTTGACACGTTGAGAATCTGATTTTTGGTGCTCGAATTTACGTACGTGAACTCCACTCCAAGGCGGTTGAAGAGTGTGAAATCTGTTCCGGCGTCTACCTCAGTGGTTGTTTCAGGCTTGAGATTTCGGTTTCCCGCCTGGCCCAGGGAACAGCCGCTTGTACTGCATGAATACGTTTCGTACTGTGCGTCGAAACGAGGAGTATTTCCAGCGCTTCCGACCGACGAACGAATCCGAAAATCAGTCAGGCCAGGAATGTTGTACCAAGGCTCCTCCGAAATGCGCCATACGCCAGAGAAACGCCCAAACGGTGCCCAGCGGTTGCCGGCTCCGAACAGTGAGCTACCGTCGTACCGATAAGTGCCTTCGACGATGTACCGGCCCTTTAAATCCAGGTTGGCCCCGCCGACGAAGCCCATATTCTTGATGGTCTGATCATACGAGCTGACCGTCTGGTTGGTCTTTGTGTTGCTGAGTGTGTATACGTCCTTCACGACGAACTGCTCACCCGTGCCAGAGTTCGACGTAAGTATATCCTGGTCGTACAGCGCCCGAAAATTGAGCTTTCCGCTCAGATCCGACCTTAATTGCTTTCGAAGCGTCGCCGAGATCTGGGCGTTCATTGCTTCCTCCGCCCGATCCGAGAGAGTCTGCTGCCCGAAGTTGTCCGCGTCCGAGGCTTTGAATGTGCGGTATCCCTTCACTTCGTACGAGTTATTGCCACGCTGACGGTTGTCGTAAGAGTACGTGCCTTCGATGGTCGCCCATTCAGATGGCGTGTACGTGCTTGCTATCGTGGCAAGATATCGATTAGCCGTTTGGTCGGAGAAATAGTTCTGCTGATCGTAGAGAAAAGTGCCGCCGCCATTGCCCGTTCCTCGCAGATTGGCGCCGCCGCCGCGGATGATCGGTCGGCCCAGCGTATCGATGGCGAGATAGTCGGTTCCCGCCGGCGCACCGCGAAGCAGCTGACCAAAGATGCTGCCGTTGGACGATCCGCCGTTTCGGAGGTCGGTGTTCGCGCGGTCGAAAAGGCTACTAAGTGAAAAGGTCCAGTTGGAACGCACATCGTAGTCGAGATTGATTCGTGCGCGTTTTTGCTGAGAGCCCTTCAGCCCTTGTATCGAACCTTCTTCGCTCGTAAACGAACCGCTTACATAGTAGCGAACGCTTCCCGACCGTCCGCTAACGTCAATCTGATTCAGCGTAACCGGATTCCTTGAAACCACCTGCGCAATCGAGTTATAGCGCTCACCCGGCCAGACATTCGATTGATACACGTTGAGCAATTCGCCACCTGAAAAGGCGGGCGCGTTCCACTGCAAACTGTACGGGGTACGAATGGTGTCCGCATTCACATTGTTGATGCGGTAAATTTCCGCCATCCACGGAGTGGTGCGAGAGCAATTGGCGATATTCGAGCTGCCCTGAATGCAAAAACGCGTGCCGGTTTCATCAAGCTGCAGGTGATGATTGATCGGCGCGCCGTAATCGATGCTGCTTAAATCACTGATGCCGTATTCGCTGCGAAAGCTGACGTTCACACCTTCTCTCGTCGCACCACGCTTCGTCTTAATAATGATTACGCCGTTCGCAGCAGTCGATCCGTAAATTGACGCTCCGGCCGCTCCCTTAACGACCTCCACCGACTCGATATCCAACCCACCAATCTCTTCGAGACTTCCTACACGTTGAATGGCGCCATCGACAATAATGAGTGGCCCGGTTTCACGACCGCTCGCGTTGAGCGAGGTCGGCCCCCGAAGCAGAATCTCAGGCGTGCTTCCCGGCTTTCCACCCGTCCGTGCGACGCGCATGCCGGCCACCTTGCCAGCCAACGCTGTGAGCGGGTCAATGGAAGGTACTGGAATATCCTCCGCCGTCAGACGACCAACCGAGAACGGCACTTTTGAGCGCTCTGTGCCCTCGATGGAGCCCGTAACGACAATTTCGCTCAGCCGGTTCAAATCCTGCTTGAGCGAAAAGTCGAATGTCTGATTGCCGGCCCGAATCGTTAACGGTACCGCCGTGGGCTTGTAGCCAACCGCACGCGACCGAAGCTGTACCGCCTGCCCCGACACACGCGCAGCCGGGATCACAAGCGTATAGTTGCCGGTCTCATTGGTGGGAACAGATATCGAGAGCTCGGTGATATAGACGTTGGCAAACTGGAGTGGCTGGCCAGCTTCGCTGGTAACCTTCCCGGTAATTACCGCGTTCTGCGCTTGTGCGCCGGTCGCGGCAACGGTGAGCAACGCGCCCAGCACAGCTGGGAAAATCCATCGCGCGCGGTGCAGCAATCTCATGGGGTTCATCTCACTCCCTTGTCGTGAAAAAGGGGAAACGGTATTTCGGCGCGATCTCTTGGGGGCGGCGGTGCCCAGAAGAGGATCGTCCTTGCCTGCGAGCCGAGGCGGGGAAAATCGGCCGGGAACGGGGTGGGGAAGGTGGAGGGAACTACGGGGCAAACGGAGGGAACATTTTGGGAAAAGCGTTTCATCCCAGATGGTGCTAGTGTAACGGGGTGCAAGCCGGCTCCGCAATACTCGTAGTGGCATTTGTTTGTCGTCAGAAAATATTGCCGCACAAACTGCAGCACGGGGGTTGCACGCGGAAACGCGGGACAGAGGGTATCTCGATGGGACAAACGGCGAGTCCCAATTCAACAACAGCGTAGTGTCCAATCGCGTCACACGCTGAGAAAAAAATTTTGTTTGTGAGCGTGCGGTCGGCAGGGCACATCGGCCGCCGCTGAGCTCTCCCAGGCGAGCACTCCTAGGGAGGACGATAAGAGCAACGATTTGGGCGACGCTGTAGCGCGCCGCCCTCGTGTCGTCCCGTCTCAGTTTCTCATTTTGCCGCGGGGTTGATCCTGGCCTTTCTCCCGCCCTACTCGCCCCTAACGCCCACCCGACAGAGCCGACGGCGTCCAGTTGAATCCCACCGCAAACGAGTCGTCGGGATAAAATCCCGACCCCGTGAACGAGCCAGCCGCACGAACCGAAAAGCGTGGGTTCACCTGGAAACTCACGCCCAGGTCGAAATTGAGGCTCGCTTCCGAACGGTTGTTGTTTCCGCTGCCGCAATCATTGCAGATGTCGAGCGAAACGCGGGGGTGGATGTACGGAGTGAGCGACATTCCCTGCTCCAGCGGAAACGTATGGCCAAGGCTCACACCAATCGGCAATCGGAACACCGTCGACCCGCCGCCAAACCCCGCGCCTGCGCCGCCGGTGAGCAGAACATCCAAAGGCTGATCTCCGTCAGCTCTCAACAGTTCACGCGCGAGCGAACCGCCCACGAACAGAGTGAGATTGTCAGTTCCCCGATAGTCGGCCAGCCCAGCCTCCAAACCAAGGTGCATTCCCGGCCCCGCTCCCTCACGCCACTGAAAGATCGCCAGCGTGCCGGAACCGCTGGCTATTGCTGCGGTGTAATCACGGGTAGACGCAGTTGGTACCTGCAGGGACGGATAGTTGGCTGCCTGTGCCGAAACGATCGCGGCTGGCGCGACTGAAAGCGCGACTATCCCCGCTAGCGTAGCGAGAGTTGTCAAGATGGTGGCGCGATTGAACATGGACGGGCGACGATGGCGATGATTAAAAGACATGCACGCTCCCATAGCGTAAGATTCAGAGTGGTGAAAGATGACGGTGCAACACACGGTGCAGCACACGGTGCAACATAATGCGCAAATGAGAACACTGATGGTTTCCGTCGCAGCACTGGTCGCCATGCCGCTGGCCGCGCATGCGCAAACCTCAGCAATCGATTCGCTTCTCAACGGCGCAATCGCCAGCGTCGCCCGGGGTGACACATCCACCGCACTCAAAATGCTCGAGCGCGCGAACAAGCGCGCGCCCAAAAACCCCGACGTGCTCTACTGGCGCGGTACACTGCTAGCACGGTCGACTTTTCTTCGCGTTGGCGACATACCGCGCAATGTGCTCGCGTGGCGATTGCTGGACAAAGCCGCACAGCTCGACCCCCGCAATCCGCGTTACCTGCTGGAAATGGGTCGTATTCGACTCTACACTCCACTCTTGCGCATCGAAGCCGAGCGATTGTTTCGAAAAGCCCTACGGGTAGCTGAAGAGAGTGGGCAGCCAGAGCAGCTCGCGGACGTGGCGTGGGAACTGGGCCAGATCAAGGAACGTCGCTACGCCACCGCGCGAGATCGCTACATGATCACAAGTCCCGGGCTGATGTACGAAACGGCCGACGCGATTTCCCAGCGACACTACACGCGCGAGTTCCTCTCTTCACACGCGCGACCAATAGAAAACGTCGGAGCGGTAGACAGATCCGAGGCGGAAGAACTCTATCGACGAGGGCTTCGAGCAGTCCCCACACACGAAGCGAACGCGGTTGGATTATTGGGCCTGCTGTACGACCAACGTCGCTTTCAGGAAATGCGCGAAGTGGTGAAGCCATTTCTTGATGCAGGCACCGGCAGCGCCCGTCTTCGTTTCGCGGCAGGTCTCGCAGCCTACAGAACCGGAAATCTGCACGACGCCGAATCGTTGTTCGACGAAGCGCTCACCAGGCTCTCGGCCGCAGAGCGTGACGACGCCACCGACCTTTCGCGCATTATCCGACGACGTGACGCCATTGCATATGAGGAGCTCGGCGCAGCCGAACGAACTCGAACGGATAGCGCTTACTGGGAGGCCGCCGACCCGCTTCTTTCCACCGGAGTGAACGAAGGTAAGCTCGAGTTCCTGGCTCGTGTTGCGCTCGCGGATTTGCGCTATTCCGACGGTGACATGAAGCAAACGGGTTGGCGAACAGATCGGGGATTGATTCTTATTCGCTACGGAGAACCCCCTGTTGTCGCCACGTTTGCACCGTCTTCGTCCGCCGATGCCGCCGACGTAATCGGACGGGTAATCACTGTGTGGTTCTATCCGCGGCCCGAGCGCGAGTTCGTTTTTACCGGGCCACCGGCCATGAACTACTCCACGTTTGCTGGTGATATGCGCGGCATAACCGAAGAAGTGCGGGAAGAGTCGCCGTTTCTTCTGGACAATCTTCCATTCGCTGCGGGTATTGATACGGTTCCGGTTCAGGTTGCGCGCTTTCGCGGCAAAACCGATAGCACGACGCAGGTTGTCGTAGCGGCATCGGTCAACACGGGCAGTTTATACAATTCCGTAGAACTCGACCAAAGCAAACTCGCGCTCTCGCTTCGCATAGGTGTGCCTTCGCGTCTCCGGCTCGTCGACGCGGACACCCTTCCGATTCGCCTCCCTGCGCCGGGTGCAACAGCGCGGGTTTGGATTCGACAGCTCGTGCCAGGGGATTACCGCGTGCGTGTCGAAGCGCAGGATGTCGCGGTTGTCGGCGCAGCCGGACGCTCGCAAACAGACCTGAAGATTGTGCGACCCGTTGAAGGCGCACTTGAGCTGAGCGATCTGCTCATCGCCGACCGTTCGGCCGATCCGGGCCGCATCATGTCTGGATTCACCGAATCAGGATTGACGGCACGCGGAGACCTCACGCTTTCGCAGCGAGAGACCTTCAGCGTCTACTGGGAAAACTACGGGCTCCGGCCGGATACACTTGGCCGCGTGAAACTCGACGTGAAACTCAGAGTCACTCTACTCGAAATCGACAGATCCGGTCAGCAGGCGGTAAGTCGGTTCCTGGGCAGCATTGCAGACATCGTCGGTCTCACCAAAGAGGGAGACCAGCAGCTCGGCGTTCAGTTTCAGCGAGACGAACTTCTTGGCAATCGCGATCGGGTGCCGCAAGTTACAACTATAGGGCTGGGCACTTCTCCCGCTGGCACCTACAAGCTCGAGGCCATTGTTACCGATCGGGTGTCGGGCAACTCGGCCACCTCAGAGAGGATCTTTCACCTGTCCCCCCAAAGGCGATGACCACGAAAGGCTTGCGTGCCTGCTCGATGCGCTTCGTAGTGGTGGCAACAGTCGTTGCATCCGCGGCAGCACCTATAGCGGCACCAATAGTTGAGGCGCTCGAGGCGCAGTCGTCATACTCGACGCGAAATCAGGAGCCCAAAGAGCAAGGCGATCACCGCTTCCGATATCTGTTGAGTGGCGCGGCCATCGGTGGTTTACTCGCGCTTGGATATTATCAGTTGAGCGACGGTGGCAAACAGAGTGGTCGTTGTATGCCGATCAATTGCGCGCTACCCTATCTCACCCTTAGCGGGGCGATTTCAGGGCTTTTCCTCGCCCGCGAAGTGGCCGCGCAGAGACGGGCGGAAGCACCCAGGGCCGGGGATGCGCTCCACTTTTCTTTCACCGAAGCCAGGCTTCCGTCTGCGGCGCTAGATATCGATGTGCGTGACACGTTGATGGTTGCGGCCACCGATAGCGGTGCGCAACTATTGCGGAGCGGCCCACGCCCGGTCGCGCTTCGTCGTCGGGGAAGCGGGCTGTCCAATATCAGAAGCGTGGCTTTCGCCAATTCTGACAATGGGCTGCTTATCGGAACTGGCACGGCGCTCTGGGAAACGCCGCTCACGACTGGGGTATTGTCGCAAATCATGAACGGCGCGGTGGACGCTCTCAGTGTGCACGAAGGCACCATAGTGGCGTCATTCGGCAACATTGTCCGTATTCGCCGGTCGGTGGGCGGCGCCATGACAATCGATTCGGTGATATCGCCGGCGCCAATTTCGTCAATCGAATATGACGATGTCGCGGCCAAGTGGTGGTTGACCGGCGATTCACTACTTTTTGACTTGACAATCACCAATGGAATACCGGTGCTGGCGCAACGCGCCCAGTTTTTGGGTACTCCACGCAGAGTTGCCTTTTCCCGCAATTGGATGGCGGTGGCCCTTGGCAGCGATGGCCTGGCCATCTGGCCGCGTGCAAGCGTGGGTGGCGGCGGCCTCACCTCTCCGATACTGCTGAGGGGCGAACCCAGGTTCGCATTTGGCGTGGCGTTTGTGGGGGAGAATCTCTATGTGGCGGGCGGCGTGGACGGCGTGACGCAGGTGAGCTTGGCAAATGGAGCTCGAATCCTCGGTTCATTTCGCGAGGCGGGCTACGCCACCACGATCACAGCGCGGGACGGCGTGCTTTATGTGGGCGACAGGAACAAGGATCGCGTGCTGCGGAT
>JBBSTN010000061.1:0-12695 GCA_038235845.1 Gemmatimonadales bacterium
AGTAATGTGCATGATTGTCGACGAGGCCTGAAACTATTTCCTCCCCCGACTCATTCCGCAGGTACCTGCCTGGATGCGAGAGGAAATCGCGGGTCAGCCTGACGTGCTCCGTGTCATCCCATGCGACCGGCGCAATCGGCGTCTCATCAAATGAGAAAATGCTTGCACCCGGAAAGGCCAGCAACAGTGGCGAGTGGGTCGCCATGATGAACTGCGCACCCTCGTCGACCAGATCGAACATCATGGCGAGCAACGCAAGCTGGCGTTGAGGCGACAGCGCTGCCTCCGGCTCGTCCAACAGATAGAGGCCCTTTGGCACCAGTCGCTGCTGGAAGAAGTTGAGAAACGCCTCTCCATGTGATTGCGCGTCGGAGTCAGCGCCATAACGCCGATCCATCTCCGACACACTCGTCTTCAGCGGGCCCATCGCCAACGCTTTCGCGTAGTCGGACGCATCGGCATAATCGTGGTCCATTTGACTCATAGTTTCGACGAACTCCGCCCGTTCCCGTTTAAGCAGCAGCTGGAACCCGAAGAAATCTTCGGCGCGCAGGAATAGCCCCCGGTTTGTACGCAAACTCCACGTGAGCTTTAGTGCTCGCGATAGCCATCTCTGCTGATCAAGGGATGGATCGAGGTTCGGCTGCGCCACCGACCCCGCCGACGGAAGATTCGCAGAAATGGCGATCGCTTCGAGAAGCGTTGACTTGCCGGAGCCGTTCTCCCCCACGAAAAAGGTGACCGGCACGCCCACGTCAAGAGTGGTAATGCTGGCTATGGCAGGGACGGTAAATGGAAATCGGTCCCGTGCCCAATCTGGGTGCGTATGAGTGACACTCAGGAGTTGTGCTGACATTCCGGCTCTGGTTTACTGAAGTTTCCACGCGAGATATCGGGGAGAGGCAGGCGACGTCCGAAGAACTGGTAAAGAATGGGCACCCGCCTCCGATACTCTACTCGAAGGCCACACTTTCTACGCGATCTGCCCGGATCATTGAATTTTAAACGACGCGTGACCGCGACCGTTGTCGCGCTCGCTCTGCTTGTCTGGCTGGTGGTGCCTGCGAGGCTATACGCACAGGCAGCGGTAGCAGTCATCGTTAATTCGAAGAATCCCGTATCCAACCTTTCGCTGGATGCACTGAGGCGCCTTTACCTTGGCCAGAACAGCACATTTGCCAATCGTCTGGGAAATCTGGTTCCATACGTAAGGTTCGACGATATCAACCTGTCTGAGACCGACAGATTCCATGCTGCGAGTGATTATCGGCAAGCCCTGGTCGTTGGATTCTGACGTGCTGAAGCGATTCAGTTCGTTCAGCATCCGTATCAAACTGCTCACAAGTGCAATTCTGGTTCTACTCCCGATTTCCGCGTTCATATACTGGTATTTCCCTTCTCGTGAAAGTGATATCGCCTTTGATGCAATTCATTCCCGAACCGCAAACATGGCGGAGTTTGTAGCGCTAGGCGTTGGGCGTGGCCTTCATCTAAACGACTTTTCCGACATTGCCACCGCTGTCAATTGGGTCAAGCAGGATCCGACCCTTGCGTACATGGTGGTTACCGACTCGAGCGGTGCCGTTATCGCCAACTTCAATCCCGGCGCTCAGCCGCTCGACATGGCACCCACGGAAGCACCAAAGAGTTTTGATGTTCGGGATGATGTGCTTGCCGCAACCGTTCCGATCTACTTTGAGGGAATACGTGTTGGTACGTTGCTGCTTGGTGTATCACTTGTGCCGATGCATGAACTGATCGACGCTGAGCGAACGCTGGCTCTCTTCATCGGTCTTGCGGTCTTCGTGATGGGTGGCGCGGTCTCATGGTACTTCGCGCTACGCATCACCAGCCCCATCATGGACCTGCGCATTGCCGCAGACGCGGTAGCCCATGGGAACTACGAAGTCGCGCTTCCACGAGTGGCGAAGGACGAAATCGGAGACCTATCCAACGACTTTCGCGTCATGGTCGACAATCTTCGCAATAGTCGCGAAAGCCTGACCCATCTCGTGAATGAGCTTGCAGGCGCGCGCGACGAAGCCATGGCGTCCGACCGGGCGAAGGCATACTTCCTGGCGACGATGAGCCACGAGATTCGCACCCCGATGAATGGAGTAATGGGGATGCTCGAGCTGCTCAACGCGACAGAGTTGACGGCACGGCAGCGCCGTTTCACGGATACGGCCTACCGATCTGCCGAATCACTCCTGGACGTAATCAACGAGATCCTGGACTTCTCCAAAATCGAAGCTGGACACCTCGAACTTCATCGCACGAGCTTCGATCTCTGCCAGACCGTGGAAGACATTTGCGAGATGCTGGCTCCCAAAGCCCACGAGAAAGGCATTGATCTCGTAACACGCATTTCGCCAGAGCTGCATCACAGCGTGCATGGCGACGTAATTCGCATTCGCCAGGTGCTTGTAAATCTTCTTGGCAATGCGGTGAAATTCACATCGCGTGGCACCGTTCAGATCTCGGTAACGGTAAGTGAGAGGACGGATCAGCGACAGTTCGTCTGTTTTGAGGTAACTGATTCCGGTATCGGTATTTCGCCCGAAGTCGTATCGAGCCTCTTTCGTCCATTTGTCCAGGCAGATTCCACCACGACGCGACGTTTCGGGGGTACCGGCCTCGGACTGGCGATTGCTCAGCAACTCGTTCGGTTAATGGGCGGAGAGATATCGATTGTGTCGACTCTCGGTTTTGGCTCTACATTTGCTTTCACGGTTCCTCTCGACCTGCGTCCGATCGATACCAGTAGCCCGCTAACCGCAGTGCAGGCGCTCGCAGGTCGAAGAATTCTCGTTGTCGACGACAATGCATTGAACCGCGAGATGCTGCGCGAACAGCTTGGCGCATGGGGCGCGACGATCGACGAGGCGGAGGATGGCCCGCAGGCGCTCATCCGGCTCGGAGCTGTCGACCAACCAAATAAATACGACGTCGTAATTCTCGACTTCACCATGCCAGAGATGGATGGCGGAGTGGTGGCGCGTAAGATCCGCGCAAATCCAGCGTGGAAATCGATGCCCATTCTTCTGCTCAGCTCCGTTGGCGGTACGGCGCAGGCACTCGAGTCTGCAGCGCCGGTTGACGCAGTGCTTACAAAGCCCGCACGTCAACGCGAACTCGCCGAGAGACTGGTAGCCCTGGTAAGGGAAGGTCGGAACTTCGACGGAGCCGCCAGCGCAAGTTCCCGAACTCGCTCGGGGAAGGTACCGCTCGATTTCGGTGGAATGAGAGTTCTCCTCGCGGAGGACAACCCGGTGAACCAAAGTGTCGCGATAGGATTTCTCAACGGTTTTGGCTGCCATGTCACGCTCGCATCGACCGGCGTGGAAGCAGTGCGTGAAGCGACCTCGCAGTGTTTCGATCTTATCCTCATGGATTGCATGATGCCCGAGATGGATGGTTACGAGGCAACTCATGCCATACGCAAGTTTGCAGCTGTTGCTTCGCCAACAAAGATCCCCATTGTTGCGCTCACCGCGTCAGCGCTGGACGGCGAGCGCGAACGCTGTCTGGCCGCTGGAATGGATGACTATTTGTCCAAGCCATTCCGACTCGACCAACTCGTGCAGGTGCTCACTCGCTGGGGACGGCCACGCATTCCGACATCCGGAACGACGGATGATATATTCCCACCAACAGCGGATCACGTAACGGATCCCGTAACAGAGATCGTCGCGTCAGTGCTTGATCAAGACGCCCTTGCTAGCATACTCTCCTTTCCCGGCGGTGCCCGCATACTTTCGGATTCGGTCAATGCATACCATCGCGTCGCCCCGACGCAAATCCGGGAGCTTCGCGAAGCCATTGAAACTGGCCGCCGAGAGGACGTGCATCGCATTGCGCATACCTTGAAGTCGAGTAGTGCAATGTTGGGAGTCTCGCATCTCGCCGATCTCCTTCGCCAGATGGAGCAGGTAGCGAAGTCGGCCGACGACAGTGAGCTCACCCGACTCTGCCGCTCGGCAGAATGCGCCTTCGATGCGGGATGCAATGATTTGCAGGTGTATGTCACAGCCTGAAGCGCTCACCGGGCGTCAGCCCCTGATACTTGTTGCGGACGACGACTTCGTGATGCGCTGCATGATGTCGGCGGTGTTGCGCGAGTCCGGCTACGACATCGTGGAGGCGGAAGACGGCATTCAGGCGCTCGACATCGCGCGATCCCGCCAGCCAGACATGATCGTGCTCGATCTTGTCATGCCCGGTCTGGACGGTTTCGAAGTATGCGAACGTCTGCGTGCCGACGAGCATCTCGCCGAAACGCCAGTCCTGGTGCTTACCGGCCTTGATGACACCGTTGCGATTCGCCGCGCCTTCGAGATCGGCGCCACGGACTTCGCCACCAAACCGCTGAGCGCTCCATTACTCTGCCATCGCGCAAAGTTCATGCTGCGCACCGTCGAGGTCACGCGCGAGTTGAGAGAAAGCGAGTCGCGACTTGCGGATGCGCAACGCCTGGCCAGAATCGGCAATTGGGAGTGGGATGTAAAGACCGGCACTTTTACCGGCTCTCCCGAAGCGTACGGTGTTCTCGGCCTCGATCGTGGAGCCGGTTCGATCCATGTGACACAGCTTCGCGAGCTCGTATCGGGCAACGACAGCGCACGGATCGAACAAGCACTCGAGTCTGTAGTGACTACATCGTCAAACCTCGATGCCGGCTTTAAAACCGGCCTTCCCGGCTCACGCGAACGTCACTTCCATATTCTCGGAAAGACTCTGCCACGCCAGCCTGGAATTGGATTGCGCGTCGCAGGCACGATCCAGGACGTAACTGAACGGACGCACGCTGAGAATCGTATCAAAAGCCTGGCCTACTTCGACGGTCTTACCGGACTCCCGAATCGGCTGTATTTCACCGAACGCGTGCGTCTCGCAATTTCGATGGCCAGTCGGCGTCAGACCAAGCTGGCCCTGCTTCTCATCGACCTCGACAACTTCAAGGGCATCAACGACACCTTGGGCCACGGCGCCGGTGACCAGGTGCTGCGGGAAGTGGGAGCGAGACTTCGCAATGTCGTGCGCGACTACGACACTTTCGCCCGGGAATCCGGACACGACGATTTCTGCCCGGTGGCGCGTTTGGGCGGAGACGAATTCCTGGTGGCGATTGGCGATCTCGAATTTGGGGAACAGGCCGGGTCGATTGCGAATAGACTGCTCGAAGCCATGCGCGCACCGTTGATCGTGGACTCCAATGAATTGTTTGTTGCCGGAACCATCGGCATAAGTATCTTCCCCAACGACGGCACCGATTTCGAGGAGCTGTTCAAGAACGCCGATGTGGCACTGTATCACGCCAAGGATGCCGGCCGGGACAACGCTGAGTACTTCAGTGCAAGCATGAACGAATCGGCTGTCTATCGAATGATGATCGAGACGAGTCTGCGCCGAAGTCTCGAACGTGGAGAGATGTCGCTGGTTTATCAGCCACAACTCGATATAGTGGCTGATCGGCTGCTGGGCGTAGAGGCGCTGCTGCGATGGAGTCACCCGGAGCTTGGGGATATCAGCCCAACGCGGTTCATACCGGTGGCGGAAAAGATTGGACTGATTGCTCCGTTAACCGAGTTCGTGCTGAGGACCGCATGTCGGCAGATGCATGAATGGCATCTTCTCGGTCTTACGGAGATGCGAATGGCCGTGAATATATCCGCTCAGCTATTCCGACAGCCCGCGCTTCTCGAGGAGTTGAGCGAAGTGCCTCATGCCTGCGGAATCGATCCTTCGATGCTCGAATTCGAGATTACCGAGACTGCGCTGCTCGACACCCCCGAAGCAGCAGAACGCGCACTGCCGATGCTCCGGAACAAAGGTTACAGAATCGCACTTGACGATTTTGGTGTTGGCTACTCCTCACTTAGCCACCTCCGACGCTTTGCACTCGACACTCTCAAGATCGATCGTTCGTTCATACATGATCTGGTCGACGGCGTACGTGAAATTCAGATAGTCAGCGCGCTCGTCGACCTCGCGCACAGTCTCGGCATCACACCGGTTGCAGAAGGCATCGAATGTGAATCACAGCGTGATCTCCTGGTGGAGAAAGGTTGTCGGGTAATGCAGGGTTATCTGATTGGCATGCCACTTCCCGCGGAAGAAACAACAGCGTTGCTGGTAAAACGCTTTCGGGTGGTCAACCAGTGTGCACTTCATCTCCAATCGGCGCGAGTACGCGCACCGTCACCGAAAGCTGTCCCACGTGACGCATGGCATGTTCGGCGCCATGCACCAGACATCCGATAACGGTTGACGGCAGCCCGGTGCGACCAACCGTACGAAAATCGGTGAGCGTCGCCGAGTCGATGTTTCCCAACTCCGCGATGGCTGCGTCGACTCGCTTGCAAACCGCGTCTACTGTCAACGCGATTTCCGCTTCGCGCAATTCGCTTCCTTCCTTTTCGAGTTCTTCAAACTGCTGCGGCGAAAGCTGCTCTCCGCGCGCATATGTGAACAGGCGATCGATTACACCTGCAATGTGCCGCACGTGAAACGCGGGAGATGCAACTCCCGCTGGGCGAGCGTTCCACTGAACGGGTGACAGGTGGCTTGTAAACTCGGCAACGCTATCACGCACTTCGAAGAGAATGTGCGCGACCGGCTGAAGGAGTCCGGGAACACCATCAATCGGGCCGCGCTGCCACCACTCACGGTTGGTCATGCGAATTGGATTCGGGTTGAAGAAGGCAAAGCGATTGAGAAGAGCACGTTAGAAGTGTGGTTCTCGGACTTCACGGTGGCAGTGATTCACGCGTCGGCGCAACAGTTCCGGGACCGGTTCCCTTATGAAACTGTAGCTTTCTTCAGGGAGAACCTGGGGAAGTAACACCGCTTACCGCGCGCGTTGTATTGCGGCGAACGTACTGATCCATCCACTTGGCCTGCTCCGCGTCGAGAAACAGGCGGTGCATCGGTTCGGCGATACCATGCCCCTCACGGGGGAAGCGAAGAAACTCCACCGTCTTCCCTTGCTTCTTAAGCAAGCGGTAGTACTCCTCAGCCTGCGCTATGGGCACGCGGCGGTCGTCCTCACCGTGTGTAATAAGCAGCGGCGTCGTCACTTTCGATGCATGCTCGATTGGCGACCATCGCTCATATGTGGCCTTGCTCTGCGACGGCAGTCCACCGAAACCGCCTTCGAGCAGATTCGGAATGTCGGTCTGACCAAAGAACGAGAACCAATCACTGATTCCGGCGTGGCCTATTGCGGCCTTGAAGCGCGGCGTTTGCGTGACCGCCCAGAACGTCATGAAGCCACCGTAGCTGCCACCCATGACCGCAAGCTGTGAGGAATCCGCCACTCCAAGTGCGATGACGTGGTCGACACCTTTCATGATATCAACGAAATCCTTTCCGCCCCAGTCGTTCGCATTTGCGTTGCTGAACGCAAACGTTCGCCCGGAGCTGCCGCGTGGATTGGGTTGAAATACTGCATATCCGCGAGCCGCCCATATCTGTGCACTGGCGTTGAATGTCGCACTGTAGCGACCGTGCGGACCGCCATGCACCTGCAGGATCGTCGGGTAGCGAGTGCCCGGCTGATAGTTAAGCGGATAGGTGAGTACCCCTTCGATTTCCATGTTGTCTGCGCCTTTCCAGGTGATCTCCTGTGCTCTCGCAACGCGGAAATCGCTCAGGCCACTGTGATCGGGGAACAGCCGCTGCGGAGTTGCTCCATCCCGACCAGTGAGATACACCATGTTGCCATCGGCAAGCGTACCACCGGTCACCAGCCATTTGGATCCGTCATCCGATATCGTGAGGTCGCTGACAACAAAGCCTTTGCCAAGCGAGACTTCGGTTGGCGTAACACCACTCGCCGACACTTTGTACAGTTTGGAGGTCAATCCTTCTGCGGCGACAAAGTAAATCGTGGCTCCGTCCGGCGCCCAAAGGATATTCGAAATCGAGTAGTCGAAATTTGAGGTCAGATTGCGCGGCTCTCCACCGGCAACGCTGACCACCTTCAGATCGGTTTGATCGGCGGTGCTGTTGAGATGATCGCTCGAGGCGTAGGCGATGAACCGGCCGTCGGGCGAAAAGGCAGGAGAGTTGTCGGGCCCGCGGTTGGTTGTGAGCTGGCGTGGTTCGCCGCCGTCGGCAGACACCACGAAGATATCGCTGTTGTTGCTCGCGTTCGCGTCGAGTATGGTGGTGTTGGTGCGATTGGATGCAAATACAATCCACTTTGCGTCGCGTGAGAGTTCAGCGCTTTGATTGTCCAACGTGCCGGTTGTGATCTGCTTGCGGCTCTTGCCCTGCATGTCATGCAACCAGATGTGCGTATACGAATTCTTCTTCTCGGCGTAGTAAGCGTCGTCTTTTTTCTTGACGCGCTCGTCCCATTCTTTCTTGTCGGGTCGATCGCTCGCCTTGGTGTAGATGAAGTAACTGGCGCTGGCGGAGAAGGACCCGCTTGCGGGAATACTGTCGTCATCGACCAGTTTCAAGGCCTCGCCGCCGTCGGGTGAGATGGCAAACCAGGCTGGCTTGGTGTCCCGCGCGGAGGTGAACGCAACGCGCCCATCAGGTAGAAAGCGCGCGCTCGCTTCACCCTTTGGCGAATTGGTGAGCTGGAAAGTGCGACTTGTGGAAAGGTCGTGAATCCACACGTGGCTTGTGGCAGCCCAGTCCTTCGGATCGCGAGTGGTTTTGAGAAACAGCACCCGCTCCCCTGTCGGCGAGATCTGGTATCCACCGTAGGTTGGCTCAGCGAGTACGTCGCGCATCGTGACGTTTCGAGCGCCATCCCGTTGCGCAGATGCGGAGAAGACGGGAAGCGAACATAGCAGCGCGAAGACGGGGAAAGGCAGTGACGCGCGGCGTGCGACGGAGAAAGTCATCGTGAGCTGGACGGAGGGAGGGCCAGAGGTGTGGTTGGAATAATATGCACCCTTTTCATTTCAAGGGTGAGCCGCATCGGAGACGTCGAAGGATTCTCCACCTGAGGGGGAGTTCAGGCCCTGTTAGCTGATGCTTTCCGGCTCCATTACGCGCTCGTTGATCTTTCCACCAACCATACTCACGTAATATACTTTGGCTCCGGCGCGGGCAGAGACGACACGCTTCACCTCGTTGTCTTCGAAGTAGATGCCCGCATCATTGTCGCAAGCATAGCCGGGCTTCATTTCGCCACTGCTGATCAGCTTCTGATAAAGCGGACGACGCCCCGGCTCCGCATCATAATGCGGCGAGTGGCTGCCCTTGAGAAAGCCAAGACATTTTACAATCGACAGTGCTTTCGGGCGCGAGTCGGTTGTGCCTTCTTCGAACCAGCACAGCGAACCTGCACTTGCGCCACCGAGCACGATGCCCTTGTCCCACGCGTCCTTGAGCACAACATCGATGCCCTGCGCTTTCCAGATCGCCTGCTGGTTTAGCGTGTTGCCACCGGAGCAGACGATCGCGTCCATCGAAAGCAGCACCTCGTCCCATCCCTGCGTCTGCGACAGACTTTCGATGAAGCTGTTTTGTACAAATGGTTCGACGTTAAGCGGTGCGCAGTTGCGAAAAAAAGCAATGCTTCCCGCTGGGCTGTCGGCAGACGCGGTCGGCAGATAGCAGACCCGCGGCCGATCCTGGCCCGTGAGCTGCTCCATATAGCGGATGTATGCCGTATTGAAGCCGCCCCCGGCAATCAGGATCTTCCGCGTTGCGCGCGCGCCAAGTGGGTTTCGAGTCAAATGCTCTGTCTCTCGTTCGAGGTTGCTGTTTGATAGATCAGTGATCGCACTCGAGCCGGCGCCAGCGGGCGTTATCCTGCTGGCGATCGCACCCGCAGTCCCGAGCGCGGAAGTGACTAGAAACTCGCGACGGATCATATGGCCTGTAGATTGAGGTGAAGAGCTATCGAGTTACAAGCTTGAGACCAACGATGCCAGAGATAATTAACAGGAGACACAATATGCGCGCAGTGTCTCGTGGCTCTCCCAGATAGGTCATGCCTATGATGACAGTTCCCACCGCACCGATTCCGGTCCAGATTGCGTAGCCGGTTCCAACTGGAATTGTCTTGAGCGCCTGCGAAAGCAGAAAAATGCTCGCGCCCATAACGGATAGCGTCCACACGCTTGGCCAGAGTTTTGTGAAGCCTTCAGTCTGCTTGAGCCCCACCGCCCATGCAACTTCCAGCAGGCCCGCGAGCACCAATGTCAGCCACGCCATGCTGTTTCCATGTTTGAGGAGCGTTCAATCCGTTCAGACAGAGGCCTTCGCCCTGCGGTTCGATGTCGAAAGTCGCGCGGGGCTGTTGCACCGCCTCAGGGCGTTTCGTTTTCTGTCTGGGAGAGTGCGCTGGCGGCGGCGGTCTTGCTCCGATCTCCCGTTTCGTCGCTCTGTAGCACATTCGACGCTGCGGTCGCGGCATCGTCGCCCGTGCTTTTATTCCGGGCGGTGTCGGCCTGAGAAAGTGCGCTGGCGGCGGCGGTCTTGCTATCCGCGCTCGTTCTGCCGTCCCGCAATACCTGCGATGCGGCGGTGGCTGCGTCCGCTGACGTGTGTTTGTTCTCTGACATAGCTCTTTCTCCGTGATTGTGCGTTGAACCAATTGTTGGTGCATGCAGACGTGCACCGGATAATTACACCAACTTCCCATCCGAAGGCTTTATCATGTTAACCGCTCTGACCTCCCGCGCGCGAAGATTCGCGATCGCCACACCTTTCCTTGCAGTCCTCTTGAGTGTAGCAGCTCCAATATCCGCACAGGTGGCGGGATCACGGATAACGGCGATCAGGGCGGGACGGCTTCTCGACCCTGAAACAGGCACCTTCGCCACGAACCAGGTCATCCTCGTGGAGAATGGAAAATTCTCGGCCATCGGCAGCAACATTGCGATTCCCGCCGGCGCAGCGGTGATCGATCTTTCTGCACTCACAGTGTTGCCGGGTCTCGTCGACGCGCACAATCATCTCGCACTCACTTACAAGGAGGTGCCAGAACGTAACAGCTACTACATCACGTCTATTCTCGACGCCACACCACGGCGTGCCATACAGGCTGTATCAAATGGAATACAGATGCTCGCGGCCGGTTTTACGATCGTGCGTGACATGGGTAACAACGGCAACTACGCCGACGTCGCACTGCGTCAGGCAATTGAACAAGGGTGGGTTCCCGGGCCAACAATAATTGCGTCGGGACTGATCATTGGCGGGATGGGCGGACAGTTCTCACCTAACGCGGAGATGGCGCTCGATCGGAAAATTGTGTATCCGGAGTATCTGGAGGCCGACACACCCGATGAAATAGTGAAGGCCGTACGGCAGAACGCGTTGCTTGGCGCTCGTGTCATCAAGATTTGTGTGGATTGCAAGCCATGGGGTTATACGACTGACGAAATCCGTCTTGTGATACGCGAAGCCGCCAAGGCTGGCCTCAAGGTCGAGGGACATGTACAAACCATCGACGGTGGAAAGCGTGCAGTCGAAGCGGGCATCTGGTCAATCGCGCACGACAACGGCATGACCGACGAGTTACACAAACAGATGGCGGCAAAAGGTGTGTGGCGCGCCGGCACTGAAACCCCCATCTCGCTCACGGGACATACGACAGAGGCGCGCTATAGTCGAACGGTTGCGATGCTGCGAAACGCCTGGGAGAACAAGACGCCGCTGACCTTCTCGACAGACGCCGACTACTGGGTTCCGGGCAAAACACGCGGTGAAGTAGCTATCGAGTTCATTGAGACATGGAAAGCGGCGAAGATTCCGAACCTCGACATCTTGCGAGCAATGACGGTAAGCGGCTACAAGGTTAGTGAGACGGAGAAAGTGCGCGGACCGATCAAGGTGGGGATGTTCGCGGATCTGATCGCCGTGCCGGGCAATCCCATCGAAAGTATTGATGCTCTTCGCGACGTGCAGTTCGTTTTGAAGAATGGGATGGTGTTCAAAAAGGCGGCCCGGTAGCAGCCGGATACCTGGCAGGGTAACTGGTGGCATTTTCAACTCTCACGGCTCAAGTCGAATATTCGAGCCTGGATTCCTTCACAGTTAACGAAAAGCTCCAGTCTCGAGTATCAGTCGCGAGGCGAGAGTTGTTCATGCCGGAACCGGTCTACTCACGACTGTCGCTGAGTTTTCGAGAGAGCCTGAGCGGCGCAGGTTGAGACGCACGAGGATTTCAAGACACCTCTTCCGACTTAATACCTAACCATACGCCGAACTTGCATCTGCGTCGTTCAGCGCGCAGGCAGCTGGCAATTAGGCGATTTCGCCCAATCTCCCCACAATCTCGCTCCCTATCGCCAGAGACGCCGTCGCACCCGGACTTGGCGCATTCAGTACATGTAGCGCCGCCTCTCCTTTCACGAAATAGAAATCCTGCACCAGATCGCCGTTCGGCAACATCGCCTGCGCCCGCACTCCAGCGCCCCCAGGCTCGAGATCATCCACGGTTAACTCCGGCACGAAACGCTGTAATTCCGCACAGAAAAGCTCGCGGCTGAACGACCGCCGGAGCTCCATCCAGCTCATACGCGGATACCGCTGCAGAAACCGCCAGATGCCCGGAAACGCGAGATAGCCCGCCATGTCACGCGGCGAAATGGTCGACATCCTGTAACCCTCACGCGCAAACGCCAGTACCGCGTTCGGCCCGGCCTCGATGCCACCACCAATCATCCGCGTCAGGTGCACACCGAGAAATGGGAATCGCGGGTCGGGCACAGGGTAAATGA
>JBBSTN010000062.1:0-12691 GCA_038235845.1 Gemmatimonadales bacterium
AATATGGCGTAATAGAGGTACACCACACAGTTTGGCGGGATGCACCGTAGCCCCCAGGAATCAGAGATCAGTCTCCCTTTTCAATCTATCATCGTTGACGATGATAGACTCCGGTCGGGAGAGCGCCGCTCGCGCCTCCGGTGAGAGCAGTATGACGCCGTCGACGGTCGGATATGAGGCAAGGCTCGGAGTTTTCTCTGGAACGATGCTGGTTGTGGGCGGCGTCATCGGTGGGGGTATTTTCCTCTCTCCGGCGGTTGTTGCGCAGAGAGTTGGCAGCGCGTCGCTGACATTGGCGGCTTGGGGTGCAGGTGCCCTGATAGCGATTATTGGTGGCTTCGTTTACGGCGAACTTGGTGCGCGGCGTCCTCTGGCCGGTGGCACATACATCTACCTGCGGGATGCATGGGGGCCGCTCCCGGCTTTTTTATACGGTTGGGGGCTCTTTCTGGTTATTGCCACGGGAGCCATCGCTGCGGTCGCCATCACCGGCGCTGGCTACACCGCCGCGCTGCTCGGGCTTGGTAGCAATGCCATCCAACCAATTGGTGCGACGTTCATCGTTGTTCTCACGTTGGTGAATATTGCTGGTGTCCGAATGGGCGCATCAACCGGCAACGTGCTCACTATTCTCAAACTCGCGGCTATCGCTGCGCTGGTTATGACTGCGCTGTTCTTTGCGCCACGATACGTGTTGCCTCAAATCCTCTCGGGCGGTGTCGACGTCGAGATAGCGCGACCAGAGGGTTTTCTTCCGGTTGTGTATGCAATGAGCGCGGCGCTTTCACCTGTGCTCTTTTCTTTCGGCGGCTGGCAACAGACCAATGCAGTTGCCGAAGAGCTTCGGACGCCAGAGCGCACGCTGCCGCGAGCGCTTTTGTTTGGGGTAAGTGTGGTCGTCGCAACATATCTTCTCGTCAACGTTGCCTATCTTCGAGCACTCGGCGTCGACGGGCTTGCCAGAAGCAACGCGCCCGCAGCGGATAGCATGTTTGTCTACATGGGGCCAGCGGGACGTACGTTGATTGCAGTCGGTATCGTGGCTTCTACGGTCGGATTTTTGTGCATGGTGATACTGATGTCGGCACGTGTATATCAGGCGATGGCCGCGGATGGACTGTTCTTTCAGAAGCTGGCTGCATTGAACCCTCGAACCCGTACGCCCGTGTGGGCTCTCGTAGCGCAGGGTGTGGTGGCGCTGGTGCTATTGCTTTCCAGCAGCTACTCGAAACTTCTCGACTACGTCGTGTTTGCCGACTGGATCTTTTTTGGCGCCTGCGCCTCATCTCTGTTTGTCCTGCGGCGGATCGACGATAGGTCAGGTCGCACCGTTTCGATTCTGACGCCGCTCCATCCATATAGCACGTTGCTTTTTGTGTTGGCGGCGATGTACGTGGTGGTCGGTTCGATTGTATCGAACCCACTCAACGCCGTTCGTGGTGCCGGGTTGCTGGCGCTGGGATTACCCGTTTACGCGTTCTGGCGAAGAAGGAGCGGAAGTCGAAGCAGCACATGATTGCGGTTGCCGTCGTGCGTAACGGAAAGTTCACCGCGGTGTGACTGGGTAACCCATTGAACGATTGACAATCCCAGCTTGCTTCCATCCGAGCGCTTGACCGTTGGCAATGAAAAAGCGCTTCCTGCACTCGTCACCTCGATAGCTGCCATCTCCTGACGTCTCACGACAGACGCCACGATTTCACCGCCAGGGGTGCCATGTCGACATGCGTTCTCGAGGAGTTCCAGAACTGCCTCACTAAGCAGAGCACTGTTTCCCATCACCACGGCGTGATCGGCTGACTCAATTGACAGTCCATGAGCGGTAGTTGCTGCCCTGGCTCGCATCAGATCCAGGCATTCGAGTAGGAGGCCATCAAGTTCAACTTCCTCCTCAAGCCGGGGGGCTTCGCCTGCCTCTGCTTCTGCAAGTAAAAACAATTCGTCAACCCGGCGACGCATCTGTTCCGCTGCAATCCTGATCCGCCCGACCGCATCACGGAATCGACCCTCGCTGCCATTCCGCTGGCTCAAGGCATGATCTGCTTCTCCCAATACCAGAGTGAGCGGGGTTCTGATCTGGTGAGCGGCTTCTCGCACAAATCGACGATTGTTTTCCTGAGATTCCTCGAGTCTATCGAGCAAAGAATTGAACTCGGAGGCAAGTGTCCCAATTTCATCATCGCCACCGCTATCCTCAATCCGACGAGCGAGATCGGACGGGTTTATTGCGGAGATACTCGCAGCAAGATTGTGAACTGGCAGCAATGCACGCCCAGAGACGAGATAGCCGCAAACAAGACTGAAAACGACGATCGCGGGTAGGCTCACCAGCAACACCAGCGACAGAAGCTCAACGTCTCGATCGATTCCCTCGGAAGATCCAAACGCTACAACCCTTGCGCGTATCGGAAGGCTACGCGTTGCAATGACGGTATCAACAACGAGGACGCGGGTGGGCGGCTCGCCGTCCAGAAGCTGTCGACGCACTCGGGGGTTTTGTCGAGTGGCCCGTAGTACCTGCGCGGACAGTTTCTGCTGGTCAAGTGAGCCAACAAGATTTCCATTGGCGTCGAGTACAAGAAACCCGTCTCCGTTGCCCGGCCATTTGGCAGCCACCTCTCTACTGACGTAGGCGAGCGATGAATCCGGGGTGTCCTGAAACTCCCGGGCAAGGGCAGCAGCCACCCCCGAGACAACGTATTCCAGGCCTTTATCGAATCGGCGGTTTGACTCCCGCCACAGATACCCGAGCGCACCGGTAGCGAGCAATATCAGGCCGATGGTGAATGCTATGGCAAAACCGCTCGAAAGCTTTAGCCGTAATCGACTAACCCGCATGGGCGGGAATGATCTGATCGGAAAGCACGTAGCCGGAACCGCGAATCGTGTGAAGCAGTGGACTGACTCTATCAGTGTCTATCTTCCGACGAACGCGTCCCACCAGCACATCCACCACGTTGCCTATAGGATCAAAGTTGTCATCCCAAACATGCTCGAGAATCTGCGCACGGGAAAGAACAAGCCGCGGATTACGCATCATGTATTCGAGTAACGCAAATTCACGACTCGTAAGTTCGATCGGCGTGTTGCATCTCGTCGCGCGGTGCGTTGCGGGATCGAGCTCGAGATCATCCATTCGCAGCACAGTATCCAGCGAAACGCTCGGCCTTCTCGAGAGCGCTCTCAGCCGAGCGAGCAACTCGCTCACAGCAAACGGTTTTGATAGGTAGTCATCGGCTCCTGCATCTAGACCGCGCACTCGATCATTGACCGCGTTTCGTGCGGTGAGAACGAGCACAGGAGTACGATCACCTTTGGCGCGCAGTGCGCGACATACTTCGAAGCCGTCCAGGTCGGGCAGCCCCAGATCGAGAACGACGAGATCGTAATTGGTAACGGCAAGAGCGTCGAGCGCGCGCTTTCCTGTGCTTGCACCGTCGGCGGCCCACGCTGCTTCGGTGATTACCCGAAGCAGAAATTCCTGGACCTCCTCGTCATCCTCTACCACAAGCACGCGCATCGACGTCCCCCTCCCCCTCGAGCCCCTTAGTTGGAGCCTTCAGTTCCCTTCTTTACTTTTGCCTTCGCACTGTCAGCCTTTGCCTTTGCCTTCTCAGCCTTTTCCCTGGCCGCTTCTTTCGCTTCGTTGGCCGGCGTTTCGTGCTCGACACTAAGAACCGAACCAGTCATGGCATCGACCGCCACTTCTTCAATCCCGCTTTTGCCTTTCACCTTGATATCGAATGAAAAGATAAGCTTGCCATCCTCCTCCTCGATATTGGCAGTTTGCAGAACGCCACCGGGAACCTTGGCCATCGCAGTTGCCGTAGCCTTTTCCGGAGTAATTTTGGCCTTTTTGAGAAGCCCGGGTGCTTCCTCGGTCATCTTGGGTGACGGCGCCTGCGCATGCACCGCCGACGATGACAGTAAGACTCCTGCGATGAGGGCGGGAACGAATGCTGTAAGTTTCAACTTCATGATGATACCTCCAATGGGGTTATGTCTTGCTGTTGTAAACGAAAAGATGCGCCTCTTACTGCAACCAGCAGCACTGGTACTGCGAAAAGCGTTATCGGTGTGGATAGTGCGAGTCCGCCAATGACGGCGAGCGCAAGAGGCCTTTGCAACTCGCTGCCTGCACCCAGTCCAAGAGCCAATGGTAACAAGCCAAAAAGCGTACAAAGCGTTGTCATCAGTATTGGTCGCAATCGAACTCTTGCTGCATCCTTTATTCCAGTCTCGAGATCTACACCGTCCTGCTCCATGCGGCGCCGGGTAAAATCGAGAAGAATGATTCCGTTCTTTACGATAAGACCGACCAACAGGATCAGTCCCATAAAACTGGACACGTTCAATGACACCCCGGTGACAAGCAGCAGAGCAAATGCCCCGACGAACGAAAGCGGAGCCGCAATCAGTATTACCAATGGCTCCACAAGAGAACGGAACTGCAGCACCATCACTGCGAGGACGCTCACAGATGCGAACGCCAGGACCAGCAGGAGAGACGAGAATGCTGCCTGCTGTCCGGCGTAGCGACCACCAAGTTCCACCCGCACTCCAGCAGGAGCAGGATTATCGCGAAGTATGGTCTTGATGTCGCCAATAACGTCGCTCAGCGCTCTTCCTTCGACACCGGCCGTTATCACTACCACCTGCTGTTGATCCTCCCGCAGCTGTTCAGCTCGTACATCCCCCGTCTGAAACGTCGCGAGTGCGCCGAGGGGCGCAGCCTTCTGCGTGGCTGGCGAGAAAACGGGAAGCGATGCGAGCATTCCAGGATCGAAACGAACTGAGTCGGGTGCGCGGACTCGTACACCAATCGAGCGATCGTCAAGACGAATTTCACCTGCCGGCACACCGAGCAGTGCGCCGCTCACTGACGATGCAATCTGATCGGCGGTGAGGCCGACGCTGGCCGCTTCGACAGCATTCACCGACATAGCCATCTCGGCGCTCGATTCGGGAATACCATTGTAGAAGTCCTGAAGGCCAGCTACCACTTGCACCTTCGTGGAAAGAGACTCGGCGTAAGCTTCAAGCTGGCTCAGATTCGCACCAAAAAGCTTGATCTCCATCGGAGAGGAGGCACCGGACAGGTCATCGAGAACATCGGATAGAATCTGCACGAACTCGACGCGTACCCGCGGGACAGCGAGTTCGATTCGTGCTCTCACGTCATCGATGACCTCATTAATTCCTCGCGTCCGGCGGGATGGCGGCTCGAGCCTCACTGCAATGTCGCCCCTGTTCTGCGCTGTTGCGAAAAGACCGAGCTCGGCGCCGGTGCGTCGTGACGTGCCAGTAATCTCCGGTGTTTCGGCGAGAATTCGCTCGATGATTTTTAGCTGGCGATCTGTTTCGGCGAGGGCAGTGCCTCCGGGCGTGAAATAGTCGACGATGAATGCTCCCTCGTCCATCTCCGGGAGAAAACCACTTCCCGCCGCACGATAGGCCAATACTCCCGCAACTATCAGCACAACGGCTATCGCGCCAGTTGTCTTTAAATGGTGAAGTGCGCTGGAAAGCGCCCCCACGTACCATTCTGCGAGTCGATCGATGGATCGTCCTATACGATCAAGAAAGTTGCCGTCGGTTCTCGCCGACGCCTCTGTATCTGAAGCTCCTTCACCGACTGAGTCGGCAGAAAGAAACTGCTCGCTTAGCAGCGGAATTATGGAGAGTGCCAGCACCAGCGAAATGACGACACTGACCGAAAGCGTAATGGAGAGCGCAGTGAAGAATTGTCCCGTTACTCCCTGCAGCAGCCCAAGGGGGAGGAAGACTACTACGGTTGTTGCAGTTGACGAAACGACCGGCCAGATCAACTCCTGAACTGCATCGCGAATAGCAACGGTACGGTCACTCGTAAACTGAAGATGTCGAACAATGTTTTCCGTGATGACGACCGCATCGTCGATTACCAGGCCGATGGCGATGGCCATTGCGCCCAATGTCATAAGATTGAACGTCTGTCCAAAGAGTCTCATGAAAAGGACTGTGATGACGAGCGTCAGTGGTATTGCCGCCGCGCTAATGGCCGTAATCTTGAGATGTCTCAAAAACAGCAACAGCACTATGATCGCCAGCAATGCTCCAATGAGCATCGCGTCGCGCACCGATGTCACAGCGTCTCTTACCAGTGCAGCCTGGTCGTACACCGGCTTCAGACGTACACCCGGAGGAAGCGTAGAAGCCATGCTGCTGGCTATCTTCGCAATACTGTCGGCTATTGCAACGCTGTTGCCACCAACCTGTCGTGTGACGTTCAGAAGAGCAGCGGGCTTTCCGTCGCCCGCGATAATACGAACGTGATCTTCAGTGCCTGGAATAACCTTCGCAATGTCACCAACCCGCACTCCCGGAGCGACCATCACATTGGCGACGTCCTCCGCAGATCGTGCTTCCTGTGCCGCGATAACAAGATATTGCTTATAGTCTTGCGCCACGCGACCAATCGCTGAGACCGAAATGTTGGCGTTGATAGCTGCGGCAAGCGTCTGATAGGTGAACCCCGCGGCAGCAATTCGTACGGGATCTATGATAACTTCTATTTCGCGGGTGTCCGAACCCTGCACATCCACTCGGCCGACGCCTGGCACACGCGAGAAAACGGGCTTTATATCGTATCTTGCGATATCGTAGAGTGTCGCGGGATCCCCGCCTTCGAGATTGTACGATAGAATGGGAAAGAGCGCGGGCGTGAGGCGTTCTACTTCGATGGTGAGATCTGCGGGCAGTACACCGCGAATCTGTTCTACGCGAGTTCGCACCTGCTGGAGCGTCGACGACATATCTGCGTGCTCGTCGAACGTGATGTTAATCTCCGCGCCTCCACGAATCGAGCGCGATTTAACCCGTTGAACGCCGGGGACAATGTTGATGGCTTCTTCAATCGGCCTTGTAATGGCGAATACCACCTGTCGTGCGCCGAGTGCGGACCCTTCGACAACTATGGTGATGCGCGGAAAAGTGAGTTCCGGGTAAATAGCCGAGGGGAGCTGCAAAGCCGACCAGATACCTGCTACGCTCAATAGTGCTACCGCGAGGTAGACGAACAATCGCTGTGACGAGAGAAGATCAAACAGCCCGCGCGCTCGCTTCACGGATTGCCTTTTGCGACGCGGGATCCGTCGTCCATTCCGTATGCGCCCTTCGTGACGATTACGTCGCCAACGTTTACCCCATCGCGCAACCATACCTGGTGATCGTTTCGACCTCCGACCGTAACTGCCGTCGCGTGAGCAACGCCAGCGGTGTCGACAACAAACACGCGAAACCCTTCACCGTCGGGGACAAGTGCTTCCTCTGGTACAACGATAGCGTCGAGATGAGTGGCGGTTGTTATCTCACAGAGCAGACTTTCGCCAAATCGCAACGTTCGCGAAGGATTGTTGAGAGTGATCCGTACATCTACTGCTCTTGAATTGCTATCCACCACCGCGGAGATACGCTCGACGCGCGCTTCGCCTAGCGCGACAGAACCAACTGCGGCTCCGTCATGTACAACTACGCTCTGTCCTTGACGAATATGTGTCGCAAGCGACGGCGAAACGGACACCACAATGTCGACGAATGCCGGATCGGAAACTTCTACCAGAAGTTGTCCAGCGTCTGCGTTCGCGCCAAGCACGGCGTTAATGCGCGTGACGACTCCGGCTATCGGAGACTCGAGTTGCGCGAGCTGTCTGGCTCGACGCGCGGCTACAGCGTCTGCGTTCGCGGCTGCGAGTTGCGCATCGGCCGCCTCTGCGTCTTTCCGCGGTGAAACTCCAGCATCCACGAGACGATGCGCCCGTAATGCTGCTTCGCGCGCAGCGCTCAGGGCAGCGTCTGCACTCGCCATCGCAGCATCTGCCGGAATTGGGTCAAACTTGACCAGTACGGTGCCCTTGCTAACCCGATCGCCGGGTGCAACGAGCACGGCGGTAATGCGGGATTGGGCAGGCGCCGAGAGTGTCGCAACGTGTCCAACTCGCGCGGTTACCGTGCCGATGCCGGAAGCGGTCTCAGTGAAAGATGCTTGCTGAACCCGTTGCACGGACGCATCAACAACCGGATGAGCTTCAACTGATGCGGCCGGTTGCTCATTTGCCGCGCCACAGGCCGCCAGAAGAATCGTAAGCGCGGCGAGTGCCGCCCGAATCTTTGAACATGGCAAGGGCAAGCGATGGTATTTCACGTCATGGAGGGGAAACTGGCGAAGAAACGGTGTAAAGGCGAAGCACACTCTGGCTGATTCGTGCGCTGGCAACGTCGTCGATGAACTGCAAAAGTGCGTCTCTCGCTGAACGTTGCGCATCGAGCGCGGTGCTGAGCGTGGCTGCGCCCTCTCGATAGGCGAGAAGGGACAACGAAGCGATTCGGTTGGCACTGGCTACCAGCGTCCGCGATCTTGCGAAGCGAGCTTGCGCTGTCTCGAATTCGCGTTGCGCACTTCGCGCTTGAATGTTGTTTTCAAGTCGAGCAAGCTGGAACGCCGCACGGGCACGGTCGACGTCCGCGTTCGCCGCAAGAATGGCAGCGCTGTTTCGATTGAAAAACGGCAAGGGAAGTGTGAACCCCACCGTCGGAAGTATTCCGTGCGTGTCGCCACCGTTGAACGACTCAAAGCCAATCGCTATCGCGGGCGAAAGAAATCTTCTCCGTTGCTCAGCGAGTAATCGCGATGATGCGGCGGAGATATCGAGCGAGTATGCGGCAACCGGCAACGAGAGAGGCGACACTCGTTGCGCCCCGGTTGGAACTCCCCCAATCGACGCGGCTCGTATGGAGGCCGGTGATGTACCCAGCGGAGAGCTGGCGACTTCCAGACTGTCTGATAGCTCTATGGAAAGTGAGTCTGGCGAAATGCCCATGAGACTCTGAAGAATGAGTCTCGAACTCAGGAACGACACGGAGTCTGCCGACGCGTTGTTGGCGGTCTGCGCGGCAAAGATGGTGGCAAGTTCCACATCTAGATCACTTGCGTCACCCGCGTCGCGACGAAAACGCGCAATGGTGAGGAGGCTGTCCGCGTCGCGAACCGACCTCGCAGCAATTGCTGAACGTGCCTTGAACGCTTGTGCGCGCGTGTAAGTGGTGTCGGCGTCCAGTATGAGCAGCGCGCGTGCGTAGGCGGAGCGGAAACTCGCAGCTTCAAGGCCGAGGCGGGCTGCGGCAATTCTCGGGGAGCGCGCGCCCGCCCAATCGATGGGAAACTCGAGGGAGAGATGAGCTTGCGGTGTCGACTCGCTGTACGAAGCAGCCAGAATCGGATTCTCCCATTGACGGGCAACGGACAACAGTGCTCTTGCCGCGAGTGAATCTGCTCTAGCAACCGACGTTCGCGGCGAGTACATGAGTGCCGCATCTATCGCCGTGGCGCGCGAGACAGGCAGTGAACGTGCCTGCGCGCCGACCACATTGGAAAGAGCTGCCGCCAGAAGAATCACATTCGTACACTGGGATAGGTAACGCACTATCAATGTTTTACACCGGCTTCGTGAACGAGCCGGTCATTGCGCATGCATCTTCACGAGTCACACGCCATACATCTCGGAGTATCGGTCAAGAAAAAATTGAGAGAGGGAAACGGCGAAAGTTTGAGAACAATATCGATGCGGTTCATGTCAGTCCAATGACGCGTCAACCTGGTTTGATGGCTCCTCCACCAAATCAACGATCGGTCGCGTGAGGCAGATCAGCGCAAGATCAGCCGACTCGACAAATTGCGAATAGTGATGCCAACCGTCAGATTTCCTGACTCCGAACATAAGCCGAAGCAATGGCGGCCCGCGTGGCCGTCCCGCTGAAGCGCCACTCCCTCTCCTGACCCTCAGATTGACGTAAAATGGCCATAGGTCTCACCAATAAACAGCGAAACCAGCTTTCAGCAATGCTGCCCAGCGTGCAGGATTCGATCGTTGGCCTCAAGCGACTTATCGCTGACGCGAAGGATCGGACGCGAGCGCTTCAGCGACTGGCGGATGCAGCCGAAGCGCAGAAACGCCACGCCAGGGAAGTCGGAATTCCTTTCAACGCAAACGCGTTCGCGCAGCGGAAAAAGGAGCTGGACGCGTTGCCAGCGTCGCTTACTTTCGAGGCGGGGCAGCTCTCGTCGTTTGTTGCGCTGCAAAAGGCGATCAGCGCAGTCGTCGATGGCCCGCATGTGCGCGATAGCGTCGGCTCTCGCGCAAGCGCGAAGAAAACAGCCGGGCGAAGGCAGAAGGCACAGCGCGTTACCAAAGCGAAGAAAGGGGTTGTCAAAACGGCTTCTTCACGAGGCAAAGCAGCAGGGAAATCCGCTCGGCCACAGAAACCGCTTCCGTTATCTCTCGGCTCCTGAACGTGACTTCTACAGCTGTTTGATCTCCGATACCAGCTTTGAAAGCGACCCTTTCGCATCGCCAAAGAGCATCTGGGTTTTTGAGTCATAGAACAGTTCATTTTCGATTCCCGCAAAGCCCGCGCTCATTCCCCGCTTCATGACAATGGCGCGTTGTGCCTTGTCTGCGTTGAGAATCGGCATGCCGAAGATGGGGCTCGACGGGTCGGTGCGCGCGGCAGGATTAACCACATCGTTTGCGCCCACGACAAGCGCCACATCGGCACGCTCGAATTGGTCATTGATGTCATCCATGTCGAACAGCTTGTCGTAAGGTACGTTGGCTTCGGCGAGCAGTACATTCATATGTCCGGGCATTCGTCCGGCAACCGGATGAATAGCATACTTGACCGTGCCACCGCGTTTTTCGATGAGGTCGGCCAGCTCCCGCACCTGATGCTGCGCCTGCGCCACCGCGAGGCCATATCCCGGCACGATGATGACGTTCTGGGCGTACGCAAGCTGAATCGCCGCGTCTTCAATCGATGTCGTGTTAACTGTAAGACCGCTCGCGCTCTTGGAAGATTGCTGAACCACAGAGCCAAAGGCTCCAAACAATACGTTCGACAGCGATCGGTTCATGGCGCGACACATGATCTGACTCAGGATGATTCCGGACGATCCCACCAATGCGCCGGAAATGATGAGCACCTCGTTTTGAATGACGAAGCCGGTCATCGCAGCCGCAATACCGGAGTACGAGTTGAGCAATGCAATGACCACCGGCATATCGGCTCCACCAATTGGCAGCACCAGCATCACTCCGAGCAGCAGGGCGAGACCGATAAAAACGAAGAAAACCCATTCCGGGGCGTTTGGATCGAAGATCAACCATCCGCCGAGTCCGACGATTGCGGCAAAGAGCAGGGCATTGAACACCTGCTGCCCGCTGAACGTGATCGGACGGCCTGTAATCATCTCCTGCAGCTTCGCGAACGCGATAATGCTGCCGGTGAGTGTAACAGCGCCGATGAGTACACCGAGCTGAGTGGAGAAGGCCACGTCGGCGGTAACGGCAACGCCACGCTCTTCGCTGTGAAGAAATTCTGCAGACGCGACAAGTAACGACGCGCCGCCGCCTACTCCATTCAACAGCCCTACCATCTGCGGCATCGACGTCATCTTGACCGTGCGAGCCATGAATGCACCAATTGCACTTCCTACTACAATGCCGGCTATGATGGTGCCGTAGGAAACAATGGCCTGGTCGAGTAGTGTTACGACAATGGCCAACAACATGCCGAGTGCGGAGATCCGGTTTCCCCGCCGTGCAGTGTCGGGGCTGCCGAGCTGTCGCAGGCCAGTGATAAACAACACGGCCGCCACCAGGTACAGGATCCGCTCGAGATAGTCCGGTATCACTTGTCGTCTCCCGCAGCAGCCTTGGCCACGTCAGCCGCGGCCGCGCGCGGACTTTTGCGAAACATTTCGAGCATGCGATCGGTGACCAGATAACCACCGACGACATTCATCATCGCGAATACGATTGCCACGAATCCGAGGACGCTTGAGAGCCATCCAAACCCGGCGCCAGCCACGAGCATGGCACCGACAATGGTGATACCAGAAACAGCATTCGCTCCTGACATGAGTGGCGTATGCAATGTTGAAGGTACCCGACCAATCAGGGACGCCCCGAGGTAAGTGGCCAAAACGAAAACGACGATGCCGCCGACGAGAGCTTCATTCATGAGGGCGAGGGGAGAGAGCGGAGAGAGATGAGGAGACTGAGCGACGCATCAGACTCGAACGCAAGCACAATAGCGCTTGCGTGCACGATAACGGAAGAAGTGAGCTGCAAAACTCCACTTCAGCGTTTGCGCGATGCTGGTGCGGCCGGTACCAGCAATGTCGTCGATTCCGATACCTTCGCCACAGCGTCGGAACTATACGCCACGGGGAAGAAGCGATCTTCTGCCCACCCCGCAAAGAGATCCCGGTAGTGGCGGCTCGCAGGGTCGCCCGACTGTCCCGGAGTATTTGTACCGACCGCATTATCCCACGCCCCGACATCGACAACGATTCGAAATGACGCACCCGACGTCTGGTTATCTCCGCCGCCCGTGGCCCCGACAGTGTTGCCGTCGCCACCGCGCGGAGCAGGCCCCGCATCCAACCTCGCGCGGATCGCAGGCGAAACCGCTGCGCTGAGAGGATGGGTAATGAGGGCGTGATGATAGGTGGCACTCCCGTACTTCCATGCGGACGTGTCCGAACCAAACTTTCGCGTCAGTTCCGAAACCGCTTGCTCCAGCGATACAACAACCAGCGAATCGCGCGTCGAAACCGGTGTTGAGCCCAGCAGCGGCGAAGGCCCTGAAAGCA
>JBBSTN010000063.1:0-12642 GCA_038235845.1 Gemmatimonadales bacterium
GCCCAGATCGCATTCGAGGCAGCCGAGGAAATGCGCGATCGTTTTCAGGAGCTTGTGCGCTTCAATGGAGCACGTGTCGGCGAAGGCGTGGCAGCGGAGGCTGACCTTATTCGCACTCAACTCGAACTCGATCGGGTTTCCATTGCGGCAACGATGGCCCAGGTAGACCTCGTCCGCGCCCGCGCCATGCTACAGCCGTATCTCGAGCCGACGTCGCAGGATCAGGTCGATGTTTCGGGGCGCGGCTTACCCCAACGCCGACTTCCGACAGACCTCACGCGGTCGGAGGCATTGTCACGCGCAGGCGACGCGTGGCCAGCCCGTTCCCTCCGTGTCACGGTCAATGATTCCCTGCCGCAGTTGGTGTCGACCGCTGAGTTGCCGACGCTGGACGCGCTGCTTTCGCGCGCCAGAACCGGCCGGCCCGACCTTGTCGCGTTCCGTGCGCGAGCTGCCGCAGCGCGCGAAGAACGGTCGCTCCAGCGCACGCTGACATTTCGCCACCTCGGCGCGACCGTAGGTCAGAAACGGACCATGGGAGTGAGGTCCTTCATCGCCGGGCTGTCGCTCCCCGTACCCATATTCGACCAGAATCGCGGCGAAATGCAGCGGGCTTCGGGCGAGGTAACGGCTGCGGAACGCGAGCTCATATGGGCAGAGCGGGAGGCTGAAGCCGAGGTCGAGGCCAGGTGGAGGGCTGCGAATCTCATTGCCGACCAGCTCCACGGGCTCCGAGGAAGCTACCTGGCGCGCGCCGAAGAGTCACTGCGCATCGCGTTTGCTGCCTACCAGGAAGGGGCTGTCTCGCTTTTGCAGGTGATCGACGCGTCGCGAACACTGGGTGACGCGCGATCCGCGTACTATCGAACGATCTTTGCGCTCCAGCAAAGTCTCCTGGAGCTGAATGCTGCCGTGGGTGCGCATGCTCTCGACGCGCCGATGTCGACTGAACCGAAAACAGACACTACCGGAAATAATTCATGATGTCGTTGATGCACCTAGCCGTCGAGCGAGTACCTGGTGTTATGACCAATGTTGCGTCTCGCATTGCGCCTCGCACTGCGCCTCGCATTGCGCCTGGCGTGTTCGCCGCCTCTCTCGCTTTCGGTCGCAGCGCCAGTGGGCGCGCCTCGGGGCGCCGACGGTTCGCGATTATAGCGAGCCTGCTGCTACTAGCCGGGTGTGGCGGTTCTGACCGTTCCGGCGACGGCACCAGCGCCGCAACGGACTCCGCTCAGTCGATCGCGCCCGATGCCCCGGGCAGCCGACAATCGCAGATCAGCTTCACGGCCGCGCAGATCGAACATGGCGGAGTACGCTGGGAACCAGCGGTGACGAGCGAGGTTCTGGCAACTGTGGAGGTGCCTGGCCAGCTGGTGCCCAACGAACACCGTACTGCGCGCCTGGGAGCTCCGGCAGAGGGCCGAGTGATGGTGCTACACGTTCACCCGGGAGACGTTGTTGCAAAGGGCGAAGCACTCATGACGCTCGAGAGTGTAGCCGCGAGCGCTGCTGCGTCCGACCTGCAAAAGGCGACAGCCGAACTCACATCCCGACGTGCCGCGGCTAACTTCGCACGCTCGGCGAAGGACCGAGCGGACCGCCTGCTCGCTATCAAGGCAGGCTCTCGTCTCGAAGCGGAGCGAGCTGCTGCCGACGATGAACTTGCGCAGGCCGCAGTTGCGCAGTCAGAGACGGAGCTGGCACGTGCGCGCTCCACGCTTACGCAGATGGGTGCATCCACTGTTGACGGCACCATGATGATTCGCTCACCGATGTCCGGAGTTGTGCTCAGTCATGATGCTTCGCCCGGCCAGGTCGTCCAGACAGGTGCTTCACTTGTCACGGTGAGCGATCCGACGTCACTCTGGCTCGAGATAGCAGCATCCAACAGTGTGGCAGCATCCCTGAACAAAAATTCGCGAGTTCGTTTCGCGATTTCTTCAATTCCCCGCGACACTTTCGACGCGCGCGTCGAGAGCATAAGTGGCGCCCTGGATAGCGTGAGCCGGACCGTCACGGTATACGCACTCGTGAACAATCGGTCGAGACAGCTTCGACCTGCGATGTTCGCCACTGCATGGGTTCAGAGTGGTCGCCGAAACGTCGTGATGGTGCCCGACAGCGCCGTCCAGCTTCTCGATAATCGCGCGGTTCTCTTTATTGTGAAGCAGAGCGGCAGTGGCCCCACCCTCTTCGAACGGCGCGATGTTGAACTCGGCGCGTCTGCAGGCGGGCAAACGCAGGTAATAAGTGGTGTCGCGTCTGGCGAACTAGTGGTGATCGGTGGAGCATTTTCTCTGAAATCCGAATTCGCGCGCTCCAAGATGGCGGAGGGTTGACGCGATGGTTGACGGCTTGATCGCGTTCGCGCTGCGTTACCGCCTTGCCGTAATTGCAGGTACACTGCTTCTCGCGGTCGGCGGTTCGTGGTCGCTATCCCGAATCAACTACGACGCATTCCCTGACCTGACGCCCAATCAGGTGCAGGTGATAACGGCTGTACCCGAACTATCTCCAAACGAGGTGGAGAATCTCGTGAGCTACCCCATGGAGACAGCGATGATGGGGCTGCCCCAGACAACCGGCGTGCGGTCCATTTCCAAGGCCGGTATATCGGTTGTCACTGTCTCCTACGAGGATGAGGTCGACCTGTATTTTGCGCGTGCACAGGTGCAGCAGCGAATGCAGGATGCGCTCGCTGCACTTCCCGCTGGAGCAGAGCCGGTTCTCGGGCCTGCGGCGACACCAATGGGAGAAGTTTTTCAGTACATAGTGGAATCGAAAACACACTCTCTCATGGAGCTCAAGGAACTTCAGGAGTACACGATCAAGCCGATGTTGCGCACAATACCGGGCGTTGCTGATGTGAATTCGTGGGGCGGATTGGTGCAGCAGTTTCATGTTCTGGCCGATCCTGGAAAACTTGCAGGGTATGGGCTGACGCTTGAGCAACTCGAGCATGCGCTGTCCGACAATAATGGAAACTTCGGTGCAGGATACATCGAAAACCGCGGCGAACGTTTTACTGTGCGCGGGTTGGGAAGACTTGGCGGTACCGAAGACATCGGCAATGTCGTTGTTGCCACCCGCGAGGGTGGAACGCCGGTATACGTGCGAGATGTCGCCGATGTAGCGGTTGGCGCAATGCCCCGTGAAGGTGCGGTGTCACGCGACGGTGAAGGAGAAATCCTTTCCGGCATGATCGTCATGCTCAAGGGGGCAAACGGAAAAGACGTCGTGACAAGGGTGCAGGCACGACTCGATCAGGTCCGGCCGTTACTGCCTGCGGACGTGCAACTCAATGCATTCTATAACCAGGGCGATGTTGTTGACAGAACGACGAAGACCGTGTTCCGGAATCTCATCGAAGGTGGACTGCTGGTAACACTGATTCTCTTTCTCTTTCTTCGAAACCTTCGTGCTTCACTGATTGTCGCTTCCGTTATTCCGTTGTCCATGCTGTTCGCGTTCATTCTCATGAAGCGTTTCGGATATTCGGCAAACCTCATGAGTCTGGGTGCGCTCGACTTCGGGCTCATTGTCGACGCATCGGTGGTGATGGTGGAGAATTTCGTGCGACAGCTCGGACATTCGGGACAGACCGACCCACAACAGCGTCGCGAGATTCTACGACGCGCTGCATTCGAAGTTGGGCGTCCCATAGTGTTCGGGGTTTGCATCATCATTGCCGTCTATTTGCCAATCTTTACGCTTGAGGGCCTGGAAGGGAGAATGTTCGCACCGATGGCGTTTACCGTCTGTGTGGCCGTGCTCGGGTCATTGTTGATCGCGCTCACGTATGTGCCAATGGTGTCGTCCTTCGTATTGACGCAAGTGCAGGAAAAGCCTTCCCGTTGGTACGAGGCAGTACGCGCTAATTATGCGCGCTTGCTCGACTGGTCGCTGAGTAACCGTCTCGTAGTGGTTTCATCTGCAGCGTTGTTGCTTTTTCTCGCGCTGGGCTCGGTGCCTTTTCTTGGCACTGAGTTCATGCCAAAGCTCGATGAAGGCTCGATGCTTATCGAGACGCGTCGGTTACCGAGTACGTCGTTGCCCCAGGGAATGAGTATCGCGCGTGAGATTGAGCGCACGCTGGGAAAGTTTCCTGAAGTTCAAGGCGTAGTGACCAAGATGGGAAGGCCAGAACTTGCAACAGAAACGATGGGGCTCTACGCGGGCGATGTATACGTCAACTTCAACCCGCGCCGAGAATGGAAGTCGGGTTCTGTCGACGAGCTGATTGCTCGCATGGACTCTTCTCTCTCTCAGATCCCAGGCATCGACTTCAATTTCACGGCTCCGATGGCCATGCGACTTGACGAAGCGATATCGGGAGTGAGAACAGAACTGGGTGTCAAAATATTCGGCGACAGCCTCGAGATACTGCAGGCGAAGGCGGTTGAAGTGCGCAACGTGATCGAGAAAATACCGGGCGCCGTCGATGTCTCCGTGGATGTGAGCGCAGGCGCGATGCAGGTGGAGCTCGACCTCGATCGCGGTGCGCTTGCTCGCTACGGTTTGAACGTTTCGGATGTTCGCGATGCGGTTCGTGGCGGCATTGGCGGAACGACTGCAACCGAAGTTATAAACGGAAGAAGGCGGTACCCGGTTGTCGTGAGGCTAGCCGAGGCGTACCGCGGAACTCCGGACGCGATCGGCCAGTTACTGCTTCCGACCAATAGCGGAGCGAGGATTACACTTTCGCAGGTCGCAGACGTGAGGGTTGTCGAAGGTCCTGAGCTCATTTCGCACGAAGATGGAGAACGCGTTGTAATTGTACAAAGTAATGTGCGAGGCCGTGACCTTGGCGGGTTTGCCGCGGATGTTCGTGAAACCGTAGCGCGCCAAGTGCAACTTCCCGCAGGTTACTTCATCAGCTATGGGGGACAGTTCGAGAACCAGGAGCGCGCGATGCAGCGCCTCACGCTCATTGTTCCGCTCGTTCTGCTGCTCATCGTCGGCCTGCTGTACGGAAGCTTCGGCAACGTTCGTCAGTCCTTACTCGTGATGCTCAACGTTCCTTTCGCGCTGGTCGGTGGCATCGCCGCCCTGTGGCTCCGAGGTCTCAATCTCAATCTCAGTGCGTCGGTGGGCTTCATCGCTCTGTTCGGTGTGGCCGTACTCAACGGCGTGGTGCTCCTGGCCTATATCAACCAGCTTCGTGAAGACGGAAAGGATCTGGACCAATCGGTGCGTGAAGGCGCACAAACACGTCTTCGCCCTGTGCTCATGACGGCCCTCGTCGCCAGCGTTGGCTTCATCCCGATGGCCGTGTCCACCAGCGCTGGATCGGAGGTGCAACGGCCGTTGGCCACGGTGGTGATTGGTGGGTTGATGACTTCGACGTTGCTTACTCTCGTGGTGCTTCCGGTAGTCTACCTGTGGTTGGAAGAGCGATGGCCGAGTTGGCGCCTCCAATCGCCCCCCACTGCAACTTTCGGGTCGAATACGGTTACTTGATGGAGATGCTCCGCCTGGTCAGATCCTTCATGCTCGTTCTGAGTTTCTGCACTCTTCAACTTTCGTTATTGAGTGGCGGGCCCGAGTGTGCGTTGCCGTTTGGGGTGGATAACGCGCAGTCCATGGCCAGTATGGGCATGGAGATGGACTCGCAGTCAGGCGCTACCGCATCTGCAGAACGCGTGGAAGACATGCGCGGTGCCAATTCGCAAAACGCCATCGTCGCGCCGGGTGATAACGACTCAACGCCCGCACCCTGCACCAGCAGAACGGGCTCGAACTGCCCAAGCATGGCGCCGTGCGTTTTTGCTACCTTGCCAGCGATCGCTACCGCATCGCTCGAAATGGGCGTGGTACGAGAGGATCACGTTGCGCTAACTGTTCTCGCTCCGCCCTCGGCGACCACCTCGCCCGACCTACCCCCTCCGCGAGCCTAGTCCCGGAACGGCGCCCTGAAAGCGCCGCGGTACCCCTGCTGGGGGGCCGCACAATCCGTACGAGCGACCAGCTGGGACAGTCCCGGGCCGTAGTCGCTGCGGAAACCTCCGAGATTCCCTCGAGGACAAATGCATTCGTTTCGAACACCCGCCGCGTTTGGCATATCGCCGAACGCGCTGTGGCTGGCTGCTTTGCTATGCGCGCTCGTACCTGGAAGCGGTTCCGCACAGACGCCGGCGTCGCCGCAGGGACAACCGCACGCGCCACGGGCGGCAATAACATCGCCCGCGCCAGATAGCGTGAATCAGCCTTCAACAGGCGACCTCGCTGGGCTGCTCACACTGGCTGAAAAGTCAAACCCCCGCCTCCGAGCTTCGGAAGCACGCTTGCGGGCCGCGAACGCCCGAATCGGACCGGCGGCCAGTCGCCCTGACCCCAGCTTAATGGCCGGGGTCGTCAATCTTCCTATCAGCGACCCGAGCTTCTCACGGGAAATGATGACGATGACGATGGTCGGCGTCATGCAAACCGTCCCCTATCCCGGTAAGCTCCCTCTGCTCAAACTGGCTGCCGAACGTCAGAGGGACGCTCAGGAGGCAGCGCTGTTGGCAACTCAACGCGGGGTAGAGTACGACGTACGCGCAGCCTACTACCAGCTTGTCTTCCTTGACAAAGCCATTGACGTGGTGGCCCGAAATCAGCAGGTGCTAGGAGATTTTACTCGAGTGGCCGAGGCCAGTTATAGCACGGGCAACGCACAGCAGGCCGACGTCATAAATGTGCGGATGGAAGCCACGCGGCTTGCAGAGCAGGCAGTGACACTAACCGAGCGCCGTCGCTCGGCCCTCGCCTCGCTCAACGCGATTCTGGACCGTCCGGGCGAGACCGCTGTAAGCGACACCAGGCTGCCAGATCGTATCGTTCGCGCCGCGGTAGCCGACTCCGCACAAAACATACGATTTGTATCCGCAGCACTGGGCGCACGAGCAGCTGATTCGCCGCTTCGCGCGCTCGAGGATGTACAGGCGCTGGCATCGCTCGAAAGCCCCGCGCTGCGGGAACAGGAACAGCTCATTGCCGCTCAGCAAGCTCGCGTCGGGTTTGCCCAGCGTGAACATCTTCCGGATTTTTCCCTTTCGCTTCAATACGGACAGCGTTCGGGTCGTTCCGACATGGTGAGCGCCACCGTATCGGTTCCGATACCCCTCCAGAAGCACAGCAAGCAGGATCAGGTTGTCGCGGAGGCCGGGGCTGAGCTTTCCGCGCTCCAAGGGGATCAGTCGAATCGGCGAAACGAGCTTCGCGCTGAGGTTACCCGCCTTTACAGCGAGCTCGAACGACAGCGCGCACAACTGGCGCTGTATGTGAAGGCCATGTTGCCTCAGGCACATGCCTCACTCGCATCAACGACCGCATCTTATCAGGCTGGCCGCAGCGCGTTTTCCGCGCTGCTCGATAGTCAGGCAATTCTTTTCACCTATGAGACCGAGTACTTCCGTCAACTGAGTGACTTTGCAAAGACGCTCGCGGAGCTTGAACGGGTCGTCGGCAGCGGGGTGCTCAAATGACGCGCAACCGGATGTTTCTTACAGTCTGCGCGTTTGTGGCGCTCGGAGGCGGCGCGCTCTGGGTCTATCTGGCGACACGCGAGCCTTCGTCCCCTCCCACGAGCTCAGCGACAGCAAACGCCATGTCCGGAATGGAGGGTATGGACGGGATGCAGGGAGCGGACGGCATTCAGAGTATGGACGGCATGGATATGTCCGGCGCTGGAAACGGCGACGTGCTGCTCTCGGCATCTCAGATCCGCCAGTTCGGAATAACGTTTGGCACCGTCGAGATGCGAACACTCGACTCCAAGGTGCGCACGGTGGGCAACGTGACCTTCGACGAGACCCGCATGGAGCAGGTCGCGCCGAGATTTTCGGGATACGTCGAAAAGCTGTACGTAGAAACGACGGGTCAACCGGTTCGCCGAGGGCAGGCACTCATGGATGTGTACTCGCCTGAACTTCTTGCCGCGCAGGAAGAGCTTCTAATCGCTGGACGCCTCGACCGAACGCTGGACGCCAGCACTGTTCCCGGTGTGGTGAGCGGTTCGAGCGATCTCGTGGCTGCAGCGAAGCGTCGGCTCGAACTGCTGGATGTTTCCGATGCGCAGATTGCACAGGTGCTGCGAACCGGGCGCGCACTTCGCACTCTCACCATTACTGCACCATCGTCGGGCGTAGTGGTGGACAAGAAGGTTGTGCAGGGTCAGGCTTTTCAGGCTGGGCAGACGCTTTACACACTGGCAGATCTGTCGGCCGTGTGGGTCGACGTCGACCTGCGTGAAACTGACATCTCCGGGGTGCGGGAAGGTACCGGCGCAGTGCTCGAATTCGCGTCTTTCCCGGGCCAGACATTCAGGGGGCGCGTTGCCTATATCTATCCCACTCTCGAGGAGGCGTCTCGAACCGTAAGGGCGCGTGTCGTGGTGGCGAACGGCAGCGGATTGCTAAAACCTGGCATGTATGCAACAGTGTTGCTCTCCACGCCTACCCGCACGGTGTTGTCCGTGCCAGCCAGCGCGGTCGTTCAAACAGGCAGCCGCAGTATGGTTTTCGTAGACATGGGAGCAAACGGACAAGGGCTTCGGCTCGTTCCGCAGGAGGTTGAAACGGGCACATGGTCGGATAGTGCGGTGGAAGTGCTTTCCGGACTCGAACCGGGGCAGCGAGTCGTAACCTCCGCCCAGTTCCTGCTGGAGTCCGAGAGCAACCTCGGCGAAGTCCTGAAGGCAATGATGATGCAGATGGGGTCTGGCGACATGGGTAACATGCCCGGAATGGGTGAGATGGACATGAAGGGCAATGACATGAAGGGCATGCCGGGAATGACTACTGCCTCCCCCGCGCCGCCGACTCCCGAAACAAGCGGGAGGAAGCGATGATCCGGAGAATCATCGATTGGTCTGTAGGTCATCGTCTCGTCGTACTCGTGGGTGCTGCCGCGCTAAGTATTGCCGGGCTCTGGGCGGCGCTGACCACGCCGGTAGATGCACTGCCCGATCTATCGGATGTGCAGGTAATAGTGATGACAGAATATCCCGGACAGGCTCCGGAAACCGTGGAGGATCAAGTCACCTACACGCTGTCGACCGAGCTGCTAAAGGTTCCGCATACCAAGCTTGTGCGCGGTATGAGTCAGTTCGGACTGTCCGCCGTGTACGTGGTTTTTGAAGACGGAACGGATCTATACTGGGCCCGGTCACGAGTACTCGAGTACTTGAACTCCGCCCGCGCACGATTGCCTGATGGAGCCACTCCCATGCTGGGCCCGGACGCAACTGGGGTGGGTTGGGTCATGCAGTATGTAATTGCGGACACAACCGGCAGGCTCAACTTGGCCGAACTTCGCAGTCTTCAGGATTTCGTGATCAAGCCAGCACTCACGGCAGCGCCGGGAGTAGCCGAGATTGCCAGTCTGGGCGGCTTCGAGAAGCAGTATCAGGTAGAGGTCGACCCCGCCCGATTGCTTGCTTACAATCTTCCGATGCAGCGGGTGGTTCAGGCCCTTCAGGCCTCCAATCGTGATGTCGGCGGCCGGGTTCTCGAGATGGCCGGAAGCGAGTATGTCGTTCGTGCTCGCGGACGATTTTCCACGCTCGACGATCTTCGCGCCGTTTCGCTGGGCACCGGGCCAGGAGGCGTGCCGGTAACAGTGGGTGATGTGGCGAATGTTCAGCTCGGACCGGACATCCGTCGCGGTATTGCCGAAGTCAACGGCCGAGGAGAAGTAGTAACCGGTTGGGTTGTTATGCGCTACGGAGCGAACCCCCGCGAAGTCATTGAAGGCGTCAAGAAAAGGATGACGGAAGTACAGCGCGCACTGCCTGAAGGCGTAAGGTTTTTCGCGGGATATGATCGCTCGGGACTCATCGACAATGCGGTGCACACGCTCCGTGAGAAACTCGTTGAAGAATCGATAATAGTTGCCGTGGTTACATTGCTGTTTTTGTTGCATGCCCAGAGTGCACTCGTGGCGATAGTGACACTTCCGATTGGAATAGGCATGGCACTTCTCGCCATGCGATTCCTGGGTCTGAGCGCAAACATCATGTCGCTTGGTGGTATCGCGATCGCGATTGGTGCAATGATCGATGCGGCGATAGTGATGGTAGAAAATCTGCACAAGCACATGGAGCGAAATGAAAGCAGGGGGACTGGCCTTTCCCGCTGGGAGCTTGTGGCAAAATCGAGCAGGGAAGTGGGACCCGCACTTTTCGTTTCGCTGTTGATCATCACGCTTTCCTTCGTACCGGTGTTTGCGCTCGAGGCTCAGGAAGGGCGCCTCTTCAAACCACTGGCGTGGACCAAGACACTCGCGATGGCTTCGGCTTCGCTTCTATCCATTACGCTCGTTCCGGTAATGATGGGACTTTTCATAAGGGGGCGGGTGAAGCCGGAGGCGGCCAACCCCGTAAACCGGTTTCTTATCCGCGCGTATCGCCCGGCGATAGCGCTGGTGTTGCGCAACCGATGGATAACCATCGCATCGGCGACCGTACTGCTTCTGGTGACACTGCTCCCCTGGAGTCGGCTCGGCAGCGAATTCATGCCGCCTCTCAACGAGGGATCTATCATGGATATGCCGTCGCTTTTTCCGAGCGTTGGTACGGATCAGGTGAAGGATATTCTCGTGCAGCGTGATCGGGCTATAAAGAGTATTCCCGAGGTTGCGCTGGTGCTTGGCAAAGTCGGGCGTGCGGAGTCGGCCACGGATATGGCGCCGATGTCGATGCTCGAGACTATTGTGACTCTGAAACCCGAAAGCGAGTGGCGTGACGGTATTACACAGGATTCGATAACAGCGGCCCTCAACAATGCAGTCAGCACACCCGGTGTCGGCAACATGTGGTCACAGCCGATCAAGAATCGACTCGACATGCTTGCAACAGGTATCAAGACTCCCGTTGGCATCAAGATCTTCGGGCCCGATCTGTCAATACTGGAGAGCATCGGCAAACAGATCGAGGGGATTCTGCCCGAAGTTGGCGGAACGAACACGGTATTTGCTGAGCGATCAGTGGGCGGACGCTATCTCGATGTTACGGTAGACCGTGCCGCCGCTTCGAGATATGGAATGACGGTGGACGGTGTGCAGGCTGCAGCAATGGGAGCCATTGGCGGCGCAATGGCCGGTGAAGTCATTCAGGGGCGCGAGCGCTACTCGGTTCTGGTTCGATATCCGCGTGAGCTCAGGGACAGCCCATCCAGTATCGGCAGCGCACTCGTGGCAGCGCCGTCGGGGGCTCAGGTGACACTTGGTCAAGTTGCCAACGTGAAAGTGGTCAAAGGCCCTACACTCATCAAGTCGGAGAATGCAGAGCTCAACAGCATCGTGTACGTGGATGTACAGGGGCGCGACATCGGCAGCTACGTGGCCGAGGCGAGACAGCTGCTCGCGACACGTCTTTCGTTGCCCACCGGATATCGCATCGAGTGGTCAGGGCAGTTCGAGGCGCTCGAGCGTGCTTCTCGTCGTCTTCGCGTTGTTGTTCCGATAACGCTGGCAATCATTTTTCTCCTTCTTTATTTCGAGTTCAGAAGTGTTGCCGAGAGTGCGTTGGTGATGCTTTCGCTGCCTTTCTCGCTGATTGGTGGCGTGTGGCTGATGTGGATACTCGATTACCACATGAGTGTGGCGGTTGCCATCGGATTTATCGCGCTTGCTGGCGTCGCTGCGGAGACAGGAGTGATAATGCTCATCTACCTCGATCAGGCCTTCAAGGAAGGAACGGAAGAAGGTCGAATGCGGTCACGCGCGGATGTAGACGCGGCGGTTCAATCCGGCGCTGTGGAGAGGGTTCGCCCCAAGCTTATGACAGTTACGGCGATCATGGCCGGATTGATTCCAATACTGTGGAGTAATGGAGCGGGGGCCGACGTGATGAAACGCATCGCTGCGCCGATGGTTGGTGGAATGATCACCAGCACAATACTGACACTGCTTGTAATCCCCGCGATCTACTCGCTGTGGAAAGAACGGGAAGTTCGTCGTTCGACTGTTACAGCTCGATCAATTTCTATTCAACCTCAACTCCAGACAGGTAATACCTCACATGAAAAGATCTAAAGTTGTAGCTCTCGCCGCACTGACGTTGTTTGCTGCCTGCGGTGGCGATAAGTCCGGCTCTCAGGTGGATAAACCCACTCCCGCCGGCATGGAAGGCATGCCGGGAATGGAAGGTGACATGAACGCTGGCAAGGGTATGCAATCCGCCGGTGGTATGAACGGTATGAATGGTATGGACGGCATGATGCAGGGTGGCGGCATGCAAGATATGTCCGCGGGAATGCAAGATATGTCCGCGGGAATGCAAGCGCACATGGCGAGCATGATGGGCAATATGAACTCAGCTCAGATGATGGATTCATTGCCAGCGCATCGGCAAATGGTGGCGAACATGATGGCGGGAATGAATGCGGAGATGCGCGGAATGAACATGACTGCGGACGCCGACTGGAACGCGCTGGTCGATTCGCTACGCCAGGATCTCGTGCGCATGCCCGAGATGAGCGGCTCAGCGTTGAAGGAAGCAATGCCCGACCATGCGAAGCGAGTAGAGCGCCTGACGGCGATGCATCAGCGAATGATGAGTGCGATGAAGCGTTGAGTTCGTTCCTGCTCTGACTCGGCGTAAGGCCCGTTCCTTGCGCCGAGTCGAACATTTCGACGATATTGTGGCCATTCATTGGA
>JBBSTN010000064.1:0-12484 GCA_038235845.1 Gemmatimonadales bacterium
GAGGATGTCCATTCCAATGCGGACATGGCCCTTGATGTGTGCAAATTCCTCGACTGGCAGGGGCCCCGTCTTGTTGAGGATTTCTTCACTGATGCCGATTGTGCCAACGTCATGGAGGCGACCAGCGGTGCGCACGTACTCCTGCAATTGCGCGGAGAGGCCGAGCTCGGCCGCAACAGCGGCGGCGAGTTCGGAGACGCGATGTGAGTGTCCGCGGAGATAGACGTCCTTTGCCTCCATCGCGTTGATGAGCGTTTCCGCGATACTAACGGTAAGTGCTTTGAGCGCACTTTTCTCCCGCTCGAGATCGATGGTGCGTGCTGCCACTTCCTCCCGAATCAGCCGATCGACCGCCCGCCGTTCCATGCTTCTCAAGCGCTTTGCCAGCGCCCGCTCTACGGAAGCTTGCAGGTCGACCAGTTCGACGGGTTTGGTCAGATAGTCGAATGCTCCCGACGACAGAGCATCGGTAGCGCTTGTGGCATCATTTACGGCGGTGAGCATCACGATGCCCATATCGGGATCGACTTCGAGTGCACGGGGCACCACATCGAGTCCACTCACGCCGGGCATCCGAACGTCGCAGATCATCAAGGCAAACCGATTGGCGCGCAGGATCTGGATAGCGAGAGTCCCCGACTCGGCGGTTTCGACTTCGTAGCCGCGCGACCTGAGGAAACGACTGAGGGCAAGCCGGATCGTGAGTTCATCGTCGACCACCAGCACGCGGCGAAGCTCGTCGTCTGCCATCGCCGCCGCGGCTGCGTCGATTTCAACCAGTCGGTTGACGAACGAGTCGCTCATGTCAGCGGATCTGTGTTTTGCGAGGATGCCGGAACGGGTGGATTCCCTGCAGCCAGGGGTGCGTCTGCGGTTGGTGCGGTACGGCCGACTACAGGAAGAATAATCGAAACCGTTGTGCCGAGTCCCGGCTGTGAACGCACATCTATGGTTCCACCATGCGCCTGAATAATTCCGTAGCTCACGCTCAAGCCAAGACCCGTGCCGACGCCTTCCTGTTTGGTCGTGAAGAAGGGTTCGAACATTCTTCTTCGCACGTCGGGGGCCATTCCTACACCGGTATCGCCGGCCTCGATTCGCACGAATCCATCGTCCTGAACCGTGCGCAGGGTGAGCGTTCGGGTGGACAGTCCACTCATCGCGAACTCCGCGTTGCTGATGACGTTCATCAAGACCTGCTGCAGTTTCTGCGAATCGCCTCTCACCTGTGGCGCCACTGGGTCGAGGTCGAGATCCACATTCACATCAACGTGGCGCATCTGGTAGTTCCGGAGACGCAAGGTTTGACGGATCAGGACGTTGATGTCGACGGGGCCGGAATCTGTTTCGGACGACCGCGCAAATACCAGCAGGTCGCGTATGACCGCTTCTGCGCGGTCGCACTCATGTTTGATCAAACCCACTGATTCGAGCTGATCTTCGCTGAGATCCTCCTCTAGCAGAATCTGCGCAAATGCGGAGATGCCAGTAAGGGGATTGTTGATTTCATGCGCCACGCCAGCAACGAGCTCGCCTAACGCGACCATCTTCTCCGTATTGCGGAGCTGCTCCGCCATGCGACGATCGGCAGTCACATTTCTGACGCTGACCACCTCGCCAATTCGTTGTCCATCATGCGACGCGAGTGGGCTGACCGTTACCGTTGCGGGAAATTCCGTACCGTCCTGCCGTCGATGAACATGCTCGGCGAAACTGACACCCGCTTCGACGAACGCTGAATTAGTGCGTAGTTCAGTGCGATTGTCGGTTGTGACGAGCTGTTCGAAACTCATCTCCATCAGCTCGAGTTGCGTCCATCCGTATTCACGGGCTGCAGCCGGGTTGGCGTATCGCACCCCCGCGCGGTCAAGAATGAATATCGGGTGGTCGATGGTCGTTAGCGCAGTCGCAAGTAGATGCTCACGCTCTCTTGCGAGACGCTCCTCGTCATCGTGCAGAAGTGCGTCAAGAGCGAGCGCGAGCGACGACGAAAGTCGATGCAGCGTCACCTGATCACGATTTGAAAGCGGTGCACCGCGTGCCACAGTTGTAACCAGAACTCCTATCGTTCGGTCGCGCGCAGCGAGTGGCACGATAAAACCGCGTTCGTCGGGCAACGCGTCGGCAACAGCCGGTGCGGCAATCTCGTTCAGATTTGCCAATTCGACGGGTGCACCACCCGGCGAGAGTCCGGCGATAGCAGCGGCCGTCCCGGGCCGATGACCCAGCAGTACGTCGAGTGTTCCGCTGGTCGCCACGTACTCGATCATTCCGTCGCGACCGCGCGCCGCTCCGATAGCCTTCCCGATTGACGGCACGAACAAGTCGAGAACGCCGAGCAATTCCCGCGCGCCGTCGGCGAGATTGGTGGCTTGTAGAGTTACGCGAGCAAGTTCCGCAGCGCCTTCGGCGCGTTGCCGTTGAAATTCCTGTATCGCAAACAGCCGTGATGTTTCGACAGCCGCTCCTGCGTGCCGCGCGAGAATGGTGAGCGCGTCCATGTCTTCCATGTCAAATGCCGAGGAGCTGGACGAAACGACTCTCAGCGCGCCGGAGGTTCGCGAACCGAACCGCACCGGCACACAGATCTCCATGGCACCACGTTTCCAATAGGTCGAGTCGTGGAGGTGCACTGACAGCCGGGAAATACCCGTGGAAAGAGTGAGATCGACGATCTCCCGCTCGTCTTTCAACGCTGGGGCCCGTTGAATCGGCTGCCCGTCGCGCACTGCAAGCACGCGCATCAGCCCTTCTCGCGTGACGCTGAACACCTCACAAGCCTCAGCCGGGATGAGGCTTCTTACTGCCTCCACAATCAGTGCTGGAAGTGACTTCTCGTTACTGATCTGAGTGAGCTGCTGTTGCGCACGCGCGAGCGCAGTCAAACGCTGCGCACGTCGCTTCATGTCCGTGAACTCGGCGGTGTTTCGGAGAGACATCGACGCCTGCGTTGCCACATCGACGAGAAATTCACAGGCATCGTTCGTAAGCGACAAGCTACCGTCGAGACAGAGCGTGAGCACTCCATTTGTCGCGCCTCCCGCAAGCAACGGCAGGATCGCGACCGAATGAACGCTCGCGCTAAAAACCTTACCCGTCGAAAGGCCAAATGTCGGGTCGACCTGCTCGATGAACTGTGGTCGCGAATTCTCAGCGACCCATCCGCAGCGCGTTTGCCAGAATTGAGGCACCACGGCGTTCGCATCAAACACATGTACCCCCGTCTGAAATTCGAGACGAGAGGTTTGAAGCAGAGGGTCGATCTCGAATACAGCTACGCTGATTGCACCCAGATCGTCGTGCAACAGCTGTGCAAATGCATCAAACGCGATTTCGCGTGAACTCGCACGAACCAAAGTTCGGGCAAGCCTCGAAAAGAGACTTTGCCCGAGTGCGACGACATCAATTCTCTGACGCCGCTCCAGAATCGTACTCACAGCGCAGAGCCGGTGAGGTCAGTCGGCGAACTCGACCTGGACCTTCCTATCGATAAGACCTGCGTCGACACCTCGCTGCAGGAATAGCCGCACTGCCTCACGTCCGCGATCGCCATAATCCAGAGTCCACGCATTCACATACATACCAACAAAGGTGTCAGCCTTCGCAGGATCAAGTCCGCGCGCATACTGCATCGCATGCGCAAGCGCGGGCGCTCGATGGTCGAGCGCATACGCGATACTGGCTCGGAGATGACGCGAGATTTTCTGTGTCAGTTCTTCGCCAAGATCTTTCCGTACCACGTTTCCACCGAGGGGAAGCGGAAGCCCCGTTTCTTCGAACCACCACTCACCCATGTCGACAACAAGCTGCAATCCATTGTCGCCAAACGTGAGTTGCCCTTCGTGAATCAACAAGCCGAGGTCTACATCCCCGGACAAGACTGCGTCTTCGATTTGGTCAAATTCAACGAACACTGCTTCAAAGTCTGGTTCGTAGAGCCGAAGCGCCAGATATGCGCTTGTTAGCGGGCCGGGGATTGCGATGCGCTTTCCACGAACCTCCGCGCGCGTGAAACTGCGTTTTCCAACCAGCCGCGGACCGTAGCGGTCGCCAAACGAGGCGCCGTGGGGCAGCAGGGCATATCGGTTGCTCAAATAGGCATACGCATGAATGGAAACCGCAGTTACCTCGAGCTCACCACGCAACGCACGTTGATTGAGCGATTCGATATCCTGCAATTCATGCACGTATCGAAGACCTTCCGTATCGATCTTCCCTTCGGCGAGCGCGTAAAACATGAAAGCGTCATCGGAATCGGGGCTATGCGCGACATGTATGACACGCGCGTCAGTCGCGGTATCCGTGCTCATGTTGTCTGTGTCCGACGGCTTATTCACAGCTGTTCACTCGTTGGCGTTCAATCGTGCGGGTGGCGGACATAGCTCTAACGTCCGCCACGTTTTGCTGCTGCAACTGCGTCATCTATTTCCACCCGATGCTGTTCATACTCGATCTGACCAGTGGCAAGCTCCGAATCGGCGACCTTCAGTAATCGGGCGTTGAAATTGCGCATGGCGCTGCTGTCTCCGGAAGCCATGGCTGCGCGAGATGCAAGGATAAGCCCGAGTAGCGAAGTCGGGCGCTGACTTAGAATGGTGTCCGCCTGCGCGCGCATCAATGCCGCGTCGCCCAGGATCTCCGCCGTGCGCCCGAGATGATAGCGCTCATCGGGGGTAATGTCGGGGATCATTTCGTGCGCAGCGATTGCCATCGTCGCAAAGAATGAAGCTGAATCGACCTTGCCTTGCTCCGCCGCCGTCATCGCGCGGATGTACAGGCGGCTGGCTTGTTCGCCTGGCGACATGGCGGCGATGTTCGGAGCGGGGCCGGCCCCCTGCGCCTGAGCTGCGGCGGGGCCGTCGATTGCGGAGGTTGGAAGCGAGTTGGAGGATCCTCCCACGCTCGAGCCCTTGGCGGCACCGAAGTTTTTTCCGGCGAAGGCGGCGACGAGCGCCAGCAGGGCCAGGAAGGCGACGCCCCAAGGCAACACATTGGCAGCGGTGCCCGAAGCTGTGCGTGGCGCAGGCTGCCCTCCTAACGGCGCTCCCTGACCCACCGGAGTGCCGCAGCGGTGGCAAAAGCGCGCAGCTGCGGAAAGTGCTGCGCCGCAAGCAGAACAGTAAACTGACTGGCTTGACGAAACGCTCGCTGGCGTCGGAGTCGAAGGTGGTGTCGAGGATGATGTCATGGAACGCGAAAGATACTTGAATTCACAGCGGATCAGCCATCATCCGTGCGAGTCTGTTGTGCGACTCGGTAAAATTCAGAAGTCCGCGGGCGATTATTCGTAACCGGCGGTCCGGTGCGTTAAAGCTGTTCAACTGCGCGTCAACTCTCCCCATCTCATCTTCGCCTTGTCCCGTTCGAGTCGTTCCATCCTTCCCGCCGACCTTAGCGGTGCCACTGCAAAGGATATTCTGGAGCTTGCCGATGCCCGGCAGGTTCGTTTCCTACGCCTGCAGTTCACCGACATTCTGGGTGTCATCAAGAACGTCGAGGTTCCGGCCTCGCAGTTTCAGAAAGCGCTCTCGAACGACCTCATGTTCGACGGATCGAGCATCGAAGGCTTTGTGCGTGTAGAGGAGTCGGATATGCTGCTGGCACCCGATCCCACCACATTCCAGATATTCCCGTGGGGTGATCCCGCAGCGCGGGTGGCGCGGGTTATATGCGACGTCAACATGCCGGACGGCTCACCATTTGTGGGCGACCCACGTGGGACTCTCAAGCGCACGCTCGCCCATGCCGACAAGCTAGGGTTCGTAATGAATGCCGGTATGGAGGCCGAGTTGTTCCTCTTCAAGCCGGCGGCCGACGGACGTGCGGCGACGGATACGCACGACATCGGGGGATACTTCGACCTGGCGCCGATGGATCTGGGCGAAGATGCCCGGAGAGCGATCGTCGACACTCTCGAACAGATGGGATTCGAGGTCGAGGCGGCGCATCACGAGGTGGCGCACGGTCAGCACGAAATTGATTTCCGCTTTGCAGACGCGCTCAGGACAGCGGATAATATCGCCACTTTCCGGTTCGTGGTAAAACAGGTTGCACGCCAATTTGGATTGGTAGCATCGTTTATGCCGAAGCCCGTTTTCGGCCAGAACGGGAGCGGGATGCATACGCATCAATCGCTGTTCAAGGGTGGCCAGAATGCATTCTGGGATTCGGAAAGCGAATGGGAGCTATCCCGCACGGCCCTGCACTACGTCGGCGGATTGCTCAAGCATGCGAGGGCGATGTGCGCGGTAACCAACCCGCTCGTCAATTCATACAAGCGGCTGGTTCCAGGCTTCGAAGCACCCGTAAATGTCGCTTGGAGCATGCGGAATCGGTCTCCAATGATCCGTGTTCCGGAGCGGAGGGGTGCCGGAACGCGTCTGGAGCTCCGAACGCCGGATCCAAGTGCGAACCCCTATCTCGCGCTCACGGTGATGCTTGCCGCAGGTCTCGACGGTATCGCAACCGAAGCAGACTGGCGGGAGCCGGTGAACACAAACATCTGGGAAATGTCGCACCGCGAGCGGCGTCGGCTGCGGGTAGACGATCTGCCCCAGGATCTCAATGAGGCGTGCGATGAACTCGAGAAGGACGACGTGATCGTCGCGGCGCTCGGAGCACACATCGCGGAGCATTTTCTCACTGCCAAGCGAGCCGAGTGGCAGGAATACAATCAGCAGGTAACTTCGTGGGAGCTGGACCGCTATCTAGCACGTTACTGATGAGCTGGCATGTGACGTGCTATTGGTGTCCCGAAAGTGTCCGAATTGCGAGCACTTTCTCACCAACACCGGGGTAACCATGAAGCCACTCACGATCATTGGCGCGCTCATTATTCTTGCGGGCGGCTTCGTGCTGCTGCGAGGCTTCTCGTTCACGAAAGACAAGAGTGTGCTGGAAGTCGGACCGATCTCGGCGTCAGTAGAAGAGAAGCAGTCCATTCCTCCCTGGGTCGGGGGACTTGCCGTGGGTGTGGGACTGGTGTTGGTCGTGGCGGGCGTCAGCTCGAAGTCTCGCTAACCATATCGCTGGCTATATCGCTAGCTCCAAGGGAGGCACGGCATGAGTAAAATCGCGGGTGACGCTTTGCGGGTGACGCTTTTATGAATCGCCGCAACGCGTTCAAGCGGATACTGTTTGCGCCCGGCGCGCTCAGGCTAGCGATGTCTCTGGCTGCTGTGGGTTTCGTCGGGGCTGGCATCCCCGTGGAAAGGTTGGCGGGACAGACAGTGACGACGGTGCCCCCCATGACTCGCGCCGCCGGCCCCTCCCTCGTGGTCCTGGTTCGTCACGCTGAAAAGGCTACGGAGCCCGCTGCAGACCCGGACCTGTCGCCAGCGGGCGTCGAGCGCGCAAAAGCATTAGCGGAGGCGTTGGTCACACTGTCTCCCAATGCGATTATAGTCACGTCAACTCGACGCACCGCACAAACTGCAGCGCCGTTGGCGGCTAAGTACGGCGTCAGACCCGAGGCAGTGGCGTTGGCGGGCGCCGCCGCTCACATCGCTGCAGTTGCTGACGCGGTGATGAAGCACGACGGCGTGGTGGTCGTGGTGGGACATAGCAATACCATTTCCGCGATCATCAAAGCTCTGGGCGGGCCGGAGATGCGAGATCTCTGCGATTCGGAATTCAACAATCTTTTCGTGCTCAAACCGGGTGTCGGCGGTAAGCCCGCAGAGCTGATTCGTGTCCAGTACGGCGCGCCGGACCCGCCAAGGGCGCCCGGCTGCCCCTCCATGGGGAATTAGGTTTTGACTGGGCCCGTTGCCGGCGCATCGTTTCCGGACCACTTCTCCGCAGTCTCCAGCAGCTACGCCGCATATCGACCCAGCTATCCAGAGGCGCTATTCGACGCGCTCACCGACATCGCGCCGTCGTGTGCGCTGGCGTGGGATTGTGGTGCAGGGACGGGACAGGCAAGCGTAGCGCTGGCGCATCGTTTTACCGCCGTCCTGGCAACCGATGCCAGTACATCCCAGATCAGTCAGGCAATTCCCCATGAGCGGGTGACGTACCGCGTGGCAGCCGCTCACGAAAGCGGTCTGGAGGACGGGAGTGTGGGTCTGGTAGTGGTTGCCCAGGCGCTGCACTGGTTTGATGTCGACGCGTTTCACGCGGAGGCAAAGCGAGTCCTTCTGCCGCACGGCGTAATAGCCGAGTGGAGCTACGCGCTCGTCCAAGTGCCCTCAGCGCCGGTGGTATCGTCGCTGCTGGCGGGACTGGATCAGGATGTCGGGAAGTGGTGGCCAGACGAGCGAAAGCATATTGAGACCGGTTATGAGAGTCTGGATTTCCCCTTTGCGAAGGTCGATCTGGGAGCCTTCGTGATGGAAGCCGACTGGACGCTCGAGGATCTCCTGGGCTATCTCGGCACTTGGTCCGCAGTAACGAGATGCAGGGCGGAGACCGGCAAAGACCCGTTGGAGTCTCTTACGGTGAAGCTGGCGATTGCGTGGGGCTCGGTGGGGCACCACCGGATGAGGTGGCCGCTGCAATTAAGGGTTGGTCACAACATCCCAAAGCCAGTGGAACTGGCCACGTCGAGCAAACGAGCGAAAGAGTGAGCGCGTAGCCGCGGTATCTGCGCCGGACTGCAGTAGTGTCAAAGCGGATTAGCTTGTGGAATGTCTGTTCCCATTGGAATTCTCACCGTCTCCGATCGCGCGAGTGACGGGAGATACAACGATCAATCCGGGCCTGCCATCGAGGATGTACTGCGTCGGTGGCTCGCGTCGTCGTGGCATGCAGAGTACCGCGTTGTACCCGACGAGCAGGATCGCATAGAGCTAGCGCTGCGCGATCTGTCAGACAATTTCAATTGCGCGCTCGTTGTTACCACGGGTGGCACTGGCCCTGCCAAGCGGGACGTAACGCCGGAAGCTACGGCGGCGGTTTGTGATCGCATCCTCCCCGGTTTCGGTGAGCAGATGCGCGCCGTCTCGCAGAGGGGTGTTCCAACCGCGATCCTGTCGCGCCAGATTGCAGGAACGCGTGGAAGCACGCTGATCGTCAATCTTCCCGGAAAACCAAAAGCCATCGAGGAATGCCTCGGCGCGATTTTCAGTGCGGTGGCGCCTTGTATAAAACTTATTGGCGGGCCGATGCTGGAACTCACAAACGAAGCGCCGCCATTCAGCTCATCACCCTGCATTCAGGCAAACCCCTCATGAAGTCGTCCACGCTCGCACCCGAACTGCTTCGAATTCTCGTTTGTCCGAAGAGCAAATCGCCGCTGGAGCATTACGAGGGCCCGCCCGAAGTGCTTGTTTGCCGGAAATGCAAGCTCGTTTATGAGGTGCAGGACGGAATTCCGGTAATGCTTATCGACGAAGCGAAGCCACTCGATGAGCAAGTCTATCCCGCCACGTGAATGGCAGCCTGATCAGGCTCTCGACGGTTTTGACGCTACGACGATTGAGCTGGGCGATGCCAACGACGGGCCGCTGGTCGCAACGCTTGTGCGAAAGAAGGGAGAGGAAGCAACCGGTCGGGCCGTTCTCTATCTGCATGGGTTCATCGATTATTTCTTCCAGTCGCACGTTGCCCACGCGTTCGTCGATCGTGGATGGGATTTCTACGCGCTCGATCTACGGAGGTACGGACGTTCGCTGAAAGCCGGACAGCGTCCCAATTACATCACTGATGTCGCCGAGTACGACGCGGAGATCGAATCTGCAATTGAGATTATTAAAAGCGAAGATCGACATGATGTACTCGTGATGATGGGACATAGCACCGGCGGGCTGACTGCCAGTTTTTACCTTCATCGCGGTGCGCGAAAAGAAACAATTGATGCGCTCGTTCTCAACAGCCCGTTTTTCGCGTTCTCGGTACCGTCCGTTCGTCGCTATCTATTGCCGATAGCAGGAGCACTGGGAGCGCTCGCACCGTGGGGGTACGACCCCATAGGTATTTCGGAGCATTACGGACAGAGCTTGCTTTCAGAATACCACGGCGAATGGACATACGATGTCAGATGGAAACCGGTGAAAGGCTTTCCGGTTTATTACGGCTGGGTGCGGGCAATCAGAAGGGTGCAATCTGTTGTGGCGCGCGGTCTTTCACTGGAGCTTCCGGTGCTTGTGTTGCATTCGGGCCGGTCGATGCCTGCCACAGGCGATTGGAAAGATGCCTTTCTACGTTCGGATATCGTGTTGGAGGTGGATGACATGCGTCGTGTTGGCCAGAAGCTGGGACCTAACGTGACGGTCGTTTCAATTGATGGAGGCATGCACGATATCTTCCTTTCCGGCCCGGAAGTGCGTAGGGTGGCGATCGAAACGACGCTCAACTGGCTCAACCGGCAGTCGTTCGCGGGTGCATCATCGGGGCGGGCGGGGAACAGCAAAACCAGGGAAACAGGAGTGAAGCATGAGTGAATCGGGCTCGGTTTTAAAAGACACTGTCCTACGTCTCATCCATCGCGATCTGAAAGCGATGCAGCGTGAAATAAAAGGGTATCCCGATGACGCATCGCTCTGGAAAATCGTTCCCGGAATACAAAACTCCGGTGGCACATTGGCGTTGCATGTAGCCGGTAATCTTCGGCACTTCGTGGGCGCAACGATTGGCGGTACCGGTTACGCCCGCGACCGTGAGGAGGAATTCAACACGCGAGATCTAACCCGTTCGGCCGTATGTGCTGTTCTCGAGGCAGCAGTACGCGATGTGACTCACACGCTGCGCGGTATGGATTTATCGCTGATGGACACTCCTTATCCATTGGAGTTGGTTGGCGACATTACACTTCGCGTGGACGTAATGCTTGTGCATCTGGCGCCCCATTCAGCTTATCATCTCGGGCAGATCGATTATCACCGCCGCATGATTACCGGCAACGGAGAAACGATGAACACATTGCCGTTGGGTGCACTGGTTGCAGCGTTGCCCGAAGTAGTCGAAGTAGTCGTGGCCGCAAGATGATGAGCGAATCAACAGGCGCGTCGACAAACGAACCTGCAAGCAAATCGACAGGCGAATTATTGTCCGACGCGCCTGACCCGCCGATGCACGATGCGACGCGTGTGGTTCGTGCGGGGCTACCGCAGGCTGCGGCTGGCACCCCGTATCTGCCCGGCCCCACTTTCGCTGCCACATATCACTCGCCGGGCGATCCGGCGGATTCGTCGTATGCGTACGGGCGAATGGACAATCCCACCTGGCGCGCTTACGAAAAGGCGTTGACGGAACTGGAAGGTGGCAGCGCGCTGCTGTTTTCGTCCGGCATGGCGGCGAGTGTTGCGCTGTTGGGCACCGTACTTTCGCGTGGCGACAAGATTGTGATGCCCGCTGACGGCTATTACACGACGCGATTGATCGCGACCGAGTATTTCGCGCCGCTTGGTATCGAGGTGGTTACGGCCCCGACGGCCAACGACGCGCAGGGCGCGTCAGAGTTGCTGAGCGGAGCCCGACTGTTGTGGCTCGAGACGCCAAGTAATCCTGGTCTTGATGTTTGTGACATCGCGCGATTGACAACGGCCGCGCATGCGGCCGGTGTGTTGGTTGCCGTGGACAACACGACAGCAACAATGATGCTGCAACGTCCACTTGCTCTCGGCGCGGATTTTGTGGTTATGTCCGATACAAAAGCAATGTGTGGACACGCCGATGTCATACTCGGCCATGTCGCGTGTCGTGACTCAGAGTGGGAAGAAAAGATTCGGATTTGGCGAACACGTATGGGAGCAATCCCGGGTCCAATGGAGGTATGGTTGGCTCATCGTTCGCTGGGCACGTTGGACGTACGTCTCAGCAGACAGTGTGAAAGCGCAGCGCTGATTGCCGACTTTCTGGCGTCGCATCCGAACGTGGAAATGGTTCGCTATCCAGGTCTTGCTTCAGACCCCTCGCATGAGACTGCACGTCGACAGATGAAAAAATTCGGGCCTGTGGTGAGCTTTGCGCTGGCCGATCGTGCAGGGGTCGAGCGATTCTTCAAAGCGGCAAAACTTATACACGAAGCGACGAGCTTCGGTGGTATTCACACCAGCGCCGAGCGGCGTGCGAGATGGGGCGGCGATGCCGTTTCAGAAGGTTTTGTGCGCATGAGCATCGGTATCGAAGATGTGCGAGACCTGTTGCACGATCTTTCGACGGCCCTCAACGCCGCGGGACAGCAGGTTGGAACGAACGATAAGACCGATAGGACTGACATGTCCGGGGAGTTGCTTGCCAAAACATGAAACCAGATTGCGCGTCGAAAATGTGGCCGCGCAAAAGCATACCAGAAACGTTGCGCTAATTAGTATGGGAGTTGCGTTCCTGCTTGGAATACTCACCTGGATCGGTTTGTCCAATGCTGCAGACAACGGAGTTGCGCGACTCGCGCGAATCGATCGGGCGCGTGCTGGGTGTGACAGTGGCTGGAGCCGGGCACGCAGTTTCAATGACACCATTGCTGTGGACATGCATTCATTGGCCGATACCATTGATCTCGGGAGCAGTGCCGAGCTTGCAAGGTGCGGTAATCTGCGACGTA
>JBBSTN010000065.1:0-12310 GCA_038235845.1 Gemmatimonadales bacterium
GCGTTTCGGCGTGGTGGTGACCGACAAAGATGGTTTCATGACGCGCATCGTAGAGAAGCCCAAGGAGCCAATCTCCAAGCGGGCCAACATCGGTCTCTACTACATCAGGAACTGGAAATTGCTCTACGAAGGTATCGATCACGTGCTCGCTTCGGCTCCGAACAAGGGCGAGTGGTATCTGACCGATGCATTCCAGTACATGATCGACAAGGGTGCGCACATCAAGGTGGTTGATGTGCAAGGTTGGTACGACGCGGGTCAACTGGAAACCTTGCTCGACACTAATAGAACGGTGCTCGAAAAGGGACGCGCGCGGCAGCCCGAGTCGCTGGGTGCCAATACCACCATCGTTGATCCAGTCTACATCGAAGACGGTTGCAACATCGAGAACAGCACAATCGGACCAAATGTTTCGATTGGTACGGGAACCCGAATTCGCGACAGTTCAATCACGGATGCTGTTATCGGCGACAAGTCAAATGTCTTGAGCAGCCAGTTGCATCATTCATTCATCGGTGACCGCGTGACGGTGCAAGGGGTTACGGGCTCAGTCAACGTTGGCGACGACTCGGAGATTCTGGGGGGAACATGAGCGACGACGAACGGTCTTCGAGGTCATTAACACGTCGGGATCTGATCGCCAGCGCTGCTGCGATGGCTGCCGCAGCAGCACTTGGTAAGCCTGCGAAGGTCCTCGCTGCGACAGATGACTGGCGCGTCGATCTCACGCATCCAGTGCGTACCGACGAGAAGCGGATGCTGGGAGTTCCGTTTGCGAAACATGATAAGGTGCGAATCGCTATCGTGGGCACCGGACTTCGCGGTCGGTCGGTGCTTGGCGAACTGCTCGCTATCGAAGGCGTGAGTATCACCGCTCTCGCCGATATAGTGCCTGAGAAAGCCGGAAAAGCGGCCGCGATGGTGGTGAAGTCTGGGCAGCCTGCACCACAGCTGTATGTGTCAGGTGAACGGGATTTTGAACGACTTGTCGCCCGTGACGACATCGACTTTGTGTACACCGCGACCCCGTGGCCATGGCATACGCCGGTGGCTATCGCTGCGATGAACGCCGGCAAGCATGTAGGAAGCGAAGTGCCGGTAGCGATGTCTGTGCAGGATTGCTGGAAACTCGTCGACCTTTCCGAGAAGACACGCAGGCATTGTCTGATGATGGAGAATTGTTGCTACGGGAACAGCGAACTCACGGTTTTGCGAATGGTGCGGGAAGGAGTGTTCGGAACGTTGTTACACGCCGAAGCCGCGTATCTTCACGACCTTCGCGAGATTCTTTTTGAAGATCGCGACGAGGGGTTGTGGCGCAGAGTTCCGCATACTCAACGCAACGCTAACTTCTATCCGACGCATGGCCTGGGCCCGGTAGCGCAATATCTTGGCATCCACCGCGGCGACCGCTTCGATTACATGGTGTCGATGGCCTCGCCTGAAGCCGGTCTTACCGAGTGGCGCGACGCGAAGATCGACCGGGCCAACCTAAAGTGGAAAGAGAAGTATGTTGCTGGTGATGTGAACTCATCTTTGGTAAGAACAGCCAAGGGCCGCACCATTTTGCTCCAACACGATGTGGTTAATCCGCGTCCGTACTCGCGACTGAACAATCTTCAAGGTTCCCGCGCGATCTTTAACGACTATCCACCGCGTATTTACATAGACGGCACTGCAGGCGGAGAAAAGTGGACTCCGCTCGCGGAGCTCGCAAACAAGTACGAACATCCTCTCTGGACCGCCGTGGGAGATCTCGCGCGAAAGAATGGCGGACATGGGGGAATGGACTTCGTGATGTGCTATCGATTGATTCAGTGCATGCGTGAGGGCCTTGCACCGGACTTCGATGTCTACGACGCCGCGGCCTGGAGCGTGCCATTTCCGCTAAGCGAAGAATCCGTGCAGAAAGGCAGTGCTCCAATCAAGTTCCCTGACTTTACGAGAGGTGCCTGGTCGGAAAGCGTACTGCCGAAGGGCCCGTCCTGAAGTGATTCGCACTGCCGCAATTCTCGCCCGCGGGCGCGGTGAGCGTATGCGGCTGTCTGACGAATCAGCAACTCTCACCGACGGTCAAAAAGCGGCGGCGGACAAGGGCGGGAAGGTCATGATGCCATTTGCGCGACCATTTCTCGATTATGCAATTTCCGCTCTGGCAGACGCGGGCATCGAAGACGTCATCATAGTCATAGATCCGGCGCAGCAGGACATTCGCGATCACTATCTGGCTGCATTTCCGCCAGAACGAACCAGAGTACGGTTTGCCGAGCAGCAGCTGCCGAGAGGAACGGCGGACGCAGTCGTGGCCGCATCGTTGCTGGCCGGCGATAGAAACTTTCTCGTGGTGAATGCTGACAACTACTACCCGGTGTCGGTTCTCTGCGCTCTCGCGGAATGTGAATCTGCAGCTACCATCGGCTTCGATGTCGATGCTCTGGTCACACAGGGTAACATCCAACGCGATCGGGTAAAGGCATTCGCGGTGCTGGAATCCGACGCGGAGGGATACCTCAAGTCCATTGTCGAAAAGCCGTCGGCTGCAGACGCGTTTGAAATCCCGTCGTCGCGCTTTGTGGGCATGAACTGCTGGGTGATAACAGCTGACATTGTAGACGCATGCAAGCGTGTCCCGCTGTCGGAGCGGGGTGAATACGAGCTGCCGCAGGCTGTCGCGCTGGCGATAAGTGAGGGAGAAAAAATTCGGATAGGTCCGGCCAAGGCGGCTGTGTTCGATCTCTCGCGGCGTTCAGACGTGGTTGCTGTTGCCGAAGCGCTGGCCGACATCGTTCCACACACCTGAAAGAGGGTGTCAGTTACCTCGTTCGATGAGCTGTTGCCGAAGAAGTCGTTCTTTCGCTCGCGTCTTCGGCAATCAGTGCAGCATGCATACGAGGGACTCATCGAAAGTGCCAACGAGTCGCTCGACATGGGAGGTGTGCCGAGTGACGGTCGGCGTACATGGATCGTGCCTGGACGTATCGAGGTTCTCGGCAAGCATGTCGATTACGCCGGTGGAAGATCGCTGCTTTGCTGCCTCGAGCGCGGAACGGTAATTGTTGCTCGTCCTAATGGCGCCCCGGTTCTCGTTGTGCGTGATGCCATAAGGCGTGAAGCGGTTTCTATGACATTCGACGGTGCCAGGCAGGGAGCCCTTCCATGGTTCATCTATCCGCACACAGTATTACGCCGACTCAGAAATAACTTCGGAGAGGCGTTGGGCGGCGCGGACGTTGGCATCGCCAGCAATCTCCCCAGCGCTGCGGGAGTATCCAGCTCGAGTGCGTTTGTTGTCGGACTTACTCTGGCCTTGTCAGCGCTTTCGAGCTTGTCGGAGCTTTCCCAGTGGAAATCATCAATTACCGACAGACTCGCGCTTGCGGACTACATCGGAGCTCTGGAGAACGGTGCGCCTTTTCTCGGCCTGCCGGGAGAACCCGGAGTGGGAACAATGGGCGGCGCGCAAGACCAGACGGCAATACTCTGTTGTGAAAACGAACGGCTCGATCAGTTTGCGTGGGCGCCCGTCAAACACGAATCGTTTGCTCGTCTCGATGAAACACATTTGTTCGTGATTGCGGTTTCCGGCGCGATAGCGGCGAAGACAGGATCTGCCAGGGAACGCTATAACCGGGCAGTACGTACGTCAGCAAGGTTGGTACAGGCATGGAACGAACGCGAGTCGCCCAAGGCATCTACGCTTCGCGACGTGGTCCTGTTGGCGGCAGCTTCCGAAAATCCTACCGAGCTTCCTTCCTCACTGGAAGAACTTGCGCGTTCGGCATCCAACCAGGAGTTCGAGTCCGGGCATCTCCGGGCGCGATTACAGCAGTTTTTTGATGAGAGCTTTGTTATCGTTCCCGAAGCCACACGAGCATTGCAAGAGAGAAACTATTCGCGTTTCGGAGCTCTCGTTGACGCATCTCAACGGGGCGCGGAACGGGCACTCGAAAATCAGATCGCGGAAACGGTCTCGCTCGTGCGCTCAGCACGTGATCTTGGTGCCGTTGCAGCGAGTTCGTTTGGCGCCGGCTTTGGAGGCAGCGTATGGGCAATGATACCCGCAAACGACGCTATGACTTTCATGGAGCGCTGGCGAAACGCATACCTCTCGCAATATCCGGCGAGAACCCGTCGTTCGACCTTCTTCACTTCCCGGCCATCGGCACCAGCCTTCGAGTTGGTCGCTTCTGACCCTGACGAACGTATTTCATGAAGGAAGAACCCTCGAACTCGGAAGTAATACCCGACGATCAGTTGCACAGCAGCAAGTTCAGGTTGAATCGCAATCTGATTGCACTGTCGCTCGTAAGTTTCTTCACCGACGCATCGAGCGAAATCATCGCTCCGCTCCTGCCGTTGTTTCTGGTCGGAACGCTGGGCGCATCGGTGGCCTTCGTTGGAATAATCGAAGGGAGCGCAGAATCTGTTGCGTCTTTTCTCAAGCTTGCGAGCGGTTGGTGGTCGGACCGTTCGAGCAAACGCAAGCCACTTGTTGTAGCGGGCTACACCCTCGCATCGGTTATGCGCCCACTAATGGCCATAGCGCAAAGCGCAGGTCAAGTGCTCGCCATTCGTATTGCTGACCGCGTGGGGAAGGGTATTCGCTCCGCTCCCCGGGATGCACTTCTTGCGTCGTCAATTGCGCCGGAGTTTCGGGGCCGAGCGTTCGGGATTCATCGCGCATCGGATCATGCAGGGGCGGTGGTCGGGCCGCTGATCGCGATGCTGTGTCTTCAGTTGCTGGGCATGCCGCTGCGGCATGTATTCTGGGTCGCTGCAATTCCTGGCGCGCTAGCTGTCATTGCTGTGATTTTCGGCGTCAGAGAGTTTCCCGCAAGTTCCAAATCGAAGGCGGCAAGCGAGACTGCGCAAATCATATCGACCCCTGCCGTTGTTCCGTCTGAGAAGGTCGACGGCGATGCACCACTTGGCGTGCCGTTCCGAAATATGATGATTGCAATTGCGATCTTTACGCTGGGCAACTCAACCGACGCGTTTCTTCTGCTGCGCGCGAATCAACTTGGTGTAACTGTAGCGCAGATTCCGCTCATCTGGTTGGTGCTACATGTCGTGAAAATGCTATCGAGCACCCCGGGCGGAGCACTTTCGGACAGGGTTGGCCGTCGTCCACTCATCGCCGCAGGGTGGTCGCTTTACGCACTGGTATATCTGGGCTTTGCCTTTGCCGCCACACAATGGCATGCATGGGCACTCTTTGCTATCTACGGCCTGGTTTTTGGCTTGTCCGAAGGCACGGAGAAGGCTCTGGTGTCCGACTTGGTTCCGTCGAATCGACGAGGCGCGGCGTTCGGCTGGTATCATGCCGCAATTGGTGTGGCTGCATTACCGGCGTCTGTGCTTTTCGGCGTTCTTTGGGACCAGCTCGGCGCACCCATTGCATTTGGCGTTGGTAGTGCACTCGCTCTCATGGCCACGTTGTACTTTCTGTTCGCTGTCAGTCTCAAGCCGCCACGACATCGTGCTGTCCTGACTACATGATGGCGAGCGACAGTACTAACGCTTCCTTGCCTTGTTTCCCTCGGGACCGATCGTGTTCTCGAACAGATCGAGGATGCGCCGGTATTCGTCAGTCCATGACGATGGCCGAACGAAGCCGTGGTCTTCGACAGGATACGAAGCAAGTTCCCAGTCTGTTTTCCCGAGCTCGATGAACCGCTGCGTGAGTCGGATTATGTCTTCGTAGTGCACATTCACGTCTACCATGCCATGCGCCATCAGCAGCGGATCTTCGAGATTCTGTGCAAAGTAAATCGGTGATGATCGGCGATATGCGAGCGAATCGTCCTGCGGCAGATTGAGGATACTTCCAGTGTAACCGTGATTGTAGTGAGCCCAGTCGGTTACAGATCGCAGTGCCGCTCCTGCTCCAAACTCCTTTGGCGCGTTGAAGAGCGCCATTAGCGTCATAAAGCCGCCGTAGCTTCCGCCATAAATACCGATTCGTTCTGGATCAATACCGTACTCCTTCTGCAGCCACCGCGACCCGTCCACGTTATCCTGCAGGTCGCGCCCGCCCATGAAACGGTAGATCGCAGTGCGCCAATCCCGTCCGTACCCAGCCGACGCTCGGTAATCCATGTCGATTACGACATATCCCTTTGAAGCGAGCAGATGGTTGAACATGTACTCGCGCGAGTACGACGACCAATAATTGTGCACGTTGTGGAGATTACCCGCGCCATGAACGAAAATCACTGCCGCACCGTTTGGCTGCCCGCCCATGTCGGCGGGACGATAAATTCGCGTCGGCACATCCACGCCATCACTTGCGCGTATGTTCACGATTGCCGGCTTGATCCACGGTCCAGCGCGAAACTCAGCAGTGGTGGACGTTGTGAGCTTCGAACGTAACGTGCCGCCGACATTCGCAACAAACAACTCTGGCGGCACATTCGCTTCCGAAAACACGTCCGCCATGCGCACCCCGTCCGGGCTCATAGTTACCTGATGTCCGCCGGCATCCTTCGTCAACTGTTCGCGCACTCCACCCTTTACCGACATTCGATAAAAGTGACGGACAAATGGTGACACTTCGCTCGTGTGCATCCAGAACCACTTTCGGTCCGGTGAAAGCTCTGCGCTCAGCACCTCCCAGTTGCCTTCGGTAAGTGGAATGCGTGAGCTTCCATCAGGGTTGGCAGAATAGAGTTGCGCGTAGCCGCTCGACTCGGATACGAACCACACGCGTCCGTCGGGAAGCCACCCCATGCAACCGGAACACGGTCCTCCCACCCATGCACTGTCCCTCAACCCTTCGATAACCCTGGGCGCACCGCTGTCGCCCACTGCGACGATGTATCGCCATTTGAAGTCTGGTGTGCCTGCAGTCAACAGCGCGGTACGGCCGTCGTCACTCCACTCGATCGTACGAATCTGTGACGCCGCCTTGGTGCTGTCTCCGCCGATAACTGCGAGCGGTTGCATCCGACCAGTTGCAACATCGAGTCGGTATGCACGAAAGCGCACGTTACCATCTCCGACTTTTGTGCGACCACCAATCTCTTCGGTAAAACCACTATTGGTGATGTAGTTCGGGATTTGCGTCTGACGAGGGCCGCCGGAAGGAGTACTCGCAGTCAGAACGACGGCCGTTCGCAAGGAGGGAGAAAGTGAAATATTCGCCAGTCGTTCGCCGGCATTGAGATAAACGGTGTGCAAACCGCGCGCAGTTGCCTCCGCTCGCTCAGCCTTGGAAATCGAATCGGCACGGACGCGCTCACGCGCAACTTCGAACAGCTCAAGTTGCTGACGCTCGAGCGATGCACGCATTCCGGTTGGGCGCGCTGAGTCACGCGGCGCGGGGCCGGCACGAATATCTGTCAACTGTCTCAATGCACCGGTCGACAGAGTCACCATGAACACATTGTTGTCCTTCGTAAAGACAACGCCGGCTTCGTCCAGTGTGAAACGCGCGCCATTCTCGGCAGCCAACGTCTCAGTTAGCCGATGCGACGTACCTGCGCGCGTATCCACGAGATATATGTCGCCACGATACGAAACTGCCATGCTGCGACCATCACGAGAGCGCGCACCGTCCGCTAAAATAGCCCCCACTGAATCCATGTGCGCGCTCGAAACCTCTTCCGGTTTGCTACCGGCCGTAGCGCGCACCCGAAACGATTGCGTAGGCGCATCCCACTTGGCCCCGGGCTCGTTCCAGCGAAAATAGATCCAGCGACTGTCAACACTCCATCTCACATCCTGCGGCTCACGACCATACAGCTCTGGCCCACGCATGATGTTCGCAACGGAGAGATCGAACTGGTTTCCGGTGTTTTGTGCTTGCAACTTCGCTTCCGAAGGAGTTGCAAGCGCAGCGAGAACTACAATCGCGCAGGTCGTGACGAGGTTGCCACCAACAAACCGAGACGTGAGGTCTTTCATTTATCGCACGCTTGATACGCGTGATGCGACTGGTGCGACTCCAGGCACGATGCGGAACTCGTCACAAACATCCCTTGACCAAGGATTCAACAGCAGCGCGATCCTGGTCGGCTATACCGATCTTCCAGCCGCTGTCGCTGAAAGTCGTCGCGAGCGAGAGGTATCGCATCGGGATGATGTCGCGCCATGTGAGACAGATACGACTCATAATCGGGTGCGCCGATAATTCGGCGCACCACGGCAGCACAACGATTGAGAAGACTGCCTGCACCAATGGTAGATGCAGATGATGGTGAAGTGGACATGTTTGTTTACGCAGCCTCGTCTAGTTGGGACTCAACATATGGGTCTTCCGCCGTAATCGCTGGCTTTCGTCCGCTGGTAACGGCGATCCACTCGCGTGCGGAATCTACGAGAATTACTATCACGGAAATCATGAAGAATGCCGCGACTGCCGCATCGAGACGATCGTTGAATATGATTCGGGCGGCAGCCCCCGCATCGGGAATCAGCACAGTGTAAGCGCCGGCTGCGACCACCGAATCGACGAAGGTCACATGTGAAAGGAATCCAAGCCTCGGGTCAGCAGAGAAGATCTTCTGCATGCCGGCTGTCATGGTTACGATAACCAGCCAGACCAGCGGAAGCATGGTTACAAAAGCGTACTTGGCCTTGCCCATTTTGATGATGACCGTTGTTCCAACACAGAGCGCTACAGTAGCCAGAAGCTGGTTCGAGATTCCGAACAACGGCCAGAGTGAGTTGATACCACCATAGGGATCGGTGACACCCTGATATAGGAAATATCCCCAGCAACCGACAAACATTGCACTGGTGGTGATAATGGCAGGATACCATGCAATTCTCCCCAGTGGTTCGTAAATCTTGCCCAGCAAGTCCTGAAGCATGAAGCGGCCAACGCGGGTACCCGCATCAAGCGTCGTGAGAATGAAAAGCGCTTCGAACATGATGGCAAAGTGATACCAGAGCGCCATCATGGAATCGCCGCCCAGAACCTGCTTGAAAAGGTGTGCCATTCCAACCGCAAGGCTTGGTGCCCCACCAACTCGTGAAAGAAGCGACTTCTCTCCCACCTGTCGAGCAAGCGCCTCGAGCTCGCCGGGCGTGACTATGAAGCCCCAGTTGGCTATCGCGTGAGCTGCGCTAACCCCAGCGTCCGCTATGCTCAGGCCGTCCGTTCCAAGTGCGGCCGTAGACGCATTAATCGCGAAGAAAACTCCCGGTGTCAACACACATGCGGCGATCAAAGCCATGGTCGCAACCAGCGATTCCATGAGCATCGCACCATAGCCAATAAAGCGGGCATCAGACTCGCGCTTAAGCAGCTTGGGCGTGGTTCCGGAGGATATCAACGCGTGGAACCCGGATATCGCGCCGCAGGCTATGGTGACGAACACGAACGGAAACACCTTTCCGGCAAAGATCGGCCCCGTACCATCAGTGAACTGGGTGAAGGCCGGCATCTGAATTGGTGGAAGCACGATAAGGATGCCGGCGCCCAGCGCAAGGATGACACCAATCTTCACGAACGCCGAGAGGTAATCGCGTGGAGCAAGTAGAAGCCAAACGGGCATGACCGAAGCCGCGAATCCGTAAATCATGATTATCATCGCCAGTGTCGTCCCGCTCAGCGTAAACATCGGCGCCAGCTCGGGCGACGCGGCAACCAACTTGCCCGCTTGAAGCGCAACGGCAAGAAGAATCAGGCCCATTGCCGTCGCTTCCAGTACTCGGTTGGGACGGATGTACTTGAGGTACACGCCCATGAGCATCGCGATAGGTATCGTCAGACCAATCGTCACCGTGCCCCACGGGCTGTCACGCAGTGCGTTTACAACCACCAGCGCCAGTCCCGAGATCAGGATGATCATGATGCCCAGTACCGCCACCAGAGCGGTCACACCCGCGACCGGCCCGATTTCCTCGCGAGCCATCTGGCCAAGCGACTTCCCGCCTCGTCTGATCGAAGAAGCGAGAATCACGAAGTCCTGCACCGCGCCGCCCAGACAGACACCCACCACTATCCAGAGTGCGCCGGGAAGAAAGCCGAACTGAGCCGCCAAAGTAGGTCCGACCAGCGGACCCGGACCGGCGATCGCAGCGAAGTGATGTCCGAACACAACCCACTTGTTCGTCGGCACATAGTCGCGACCATCTTCCAGACGTTCAGCGGGTGTTGCACGAGTCGGATCGAGTGCGAAAATGTCGTGCGAGATGATCCGGCTGTAGAAGCGGTATGCAATCAGATAGCTGCAAATAGCTGCGACTAGCACATACGCCGCATTAACTTGCTCGCCACGCTTCAGCGCAATGAGGGTCACAGCTCCCGCTCCAATGAGCGCAACTGCGATCCACGGGAGAATTCCGACAATGCCGGAATTGGAAGTCGACGTCGAAGAATTGTTGGATGCCATAGCCGAGACTTTTACGTCCTTGGAGGTGGGGATGTCAATAGGTCTTCACGGGCAATCACTGAAATTCAAACCGAAACACAAACAGCGAAAACTTTCTAACCATGTCAATTCCAGTAACACTAATTCCCGGCGACGGTATCGGACCTTCGATCGCCGAAGCAACCGTGCGAATTCTCGATGCCGCCGAAGCCAACATCGAGTGGGACAGACAAGTTGCCGGAATGGCGGGAGTTGCACGATGGAACGACCCCATCCCCGACGCAACCCTTGATTCCATCAAACGAACACGAATCGCGCTAAAGGGACCACTCGAAACACCGATAGGTGATGGTTACAGATCCATCAACGTGTCACTCCGGAAAACGTTCGATCTTTACGCCAACGTCCGACCAGCGTACACCATCGTTCCCGGTCGATTCGACAAGGTAGACATCGTTCTGGTTCGCGAAAACACCGAAGGCCTCTACATTGGAGTCGAGCACTATGTGCGCGTTGGCGACGATCCGAAGGCTGCGGCCGAATCGGTGGCAATCATCACAAGACACGGATCCGAGCGCATTGTCCGGTACGCGTTCGAGTACGCGCTTGCTCACGGCCGGAAGAAGGTCACGCTCGTGCACAAGGCCAACATCCTGAAATTCTCTCAAGGTTTGTTTCTGGACGTTGGCCGACTCGTGGCGCGTGAGTACGAGGGGCGAGTGGACTTTGAAGAGCGAATCATCGACGCGATGGCCATGCACCTCGTCATGCGACCAGAGCAGTTTGATGTCGTGGTGACGACCAATTTGTTCGGCGACATCCTGTCAGATGAAATTTCCGGCCTGGTGGGCGGCCTTGGGCTCGCTCCGGGCGGAAACATTGGTACAAACGCGGCGATTTTCGAAGCGGTGCACGGCACCGCACCCGACATCGCGGGAAAGAACGTGGCTAACCCGGGCGCACTCGTGCTGGCAGGATGCATGATGCTCGAGCACCTCGAAATGCGGGATACCGCAACCAGAGTACGAGACGCATTCGAAGGCGTGATCAGAGACGGAAAAACACTGACACGCGACCTGGGTGGCACCTCCACCACAGACCAGTTTACCGACGCCGTGATCGCCCGCCTGAAGTGAGTTCGCCTCGTGTCCGGGTCTTGCACATCTCGGATATTCATTTCGGGCACTCTCATGTCGGAGCACACGTCGCAGCGGTTGAAGCGCTGGTGGCCTCGATGGCTGCGTCCGATTTTCCGCTCGATGCCATTGTCGTATCTGGCGATCTGTCGCAGCGAGCGCGAGAGCAGGAGTTCGAGGCGGCCCGTGCGCTGCTTGCCCGGTTCGAGGCCGTCGCACCAACCGTGGTGGTGTCCGGAAACCACGATGCTCAGTGGTGGAACGCCCCTTTCGGCGTGGGTGACCGTTCACAAGTGCATGAACGATGGACGCAGGTGATTGGCCTGCCGCTCGAGCCATCCCTCTATTTACCCGGGGTCACGATTGTCGGGCTCAACTCGGCACCCGGAATAATGCCGTGGACGCTGACAGCAAATCCGCGCGACCTTCGCGTAAAGGGGGGTCTCACAGAGGCACAAATTGCGAACGCGCAGCTTCGGCTCGAAGAGGGGGAACCGGGTGCACTGCGAATCCTCGTTTTCCACCACAACCTGCTGCGAGGCGGGCTTTCCAATCGCTGGGGCCTTGCACGGCCTCAAGAGATGCTGAAGCGGATTACTGACGTGGGGCCGGATCTGGTGTGCAATGGGCATGATCATGAAGAACGCGCCGAGGTGCTGAATGGCGAGCGGGGCGCAACGCTGGTAAGCACTGCCAACACCCTGTCGCGGCGGGTGCGCGGAAAGCGCGTTTCGTCGATCAACATCATCGAAGCTGGAACGGACACGATGTCGGTGGCGATCTGGCATTTCGACAGCACCCTGAGCTTGTTCAGCCGAAAGACGGAGGTGGCCGCACCACGTCGGAACCGACGAA
>JBBSTN010000066.1:0-12279 GCA_038235845.1 Gemmatimonadales bacterium
GTATCCGCCCGCCAGAGCGTCTGAGTGCTTGCATCACGCCAATAGACAACCGCCTTGAGCTTCTGAACGCTCGTTCCCGCGCGGGCGAGTAAGAGGTTGTTTAACCCTGAATCGCGTCGCAGAAAAAGGTTCACGTTCAGGAACGTGATCGTAAAGCGCGATCCCTGATTGGATACGTTTGTCAGGTACAACAGTCTCCTGCTGCCTCCCACCTGCAACCGGACAAGGTCGCCAGCCTGCAGCAGATAAGTGTTGTTCACCTTGTTGAGTTCAATACACTGTGCGCCGCAATTTCCGCCTACTGGATAGTTCGGGTCGACTCCGCCGTCGTTGTAGATTGGATAGACCGGCGCCTCGTTGGGTTCGAATGGCACCGAGATCACAGTCAGCGTATCGTTGAAAGAGCCAACTGATGCAAACACCGGTGTGCTTTCAATTGCCACTCCCGCTTCCTGGACATCGCGGGCCAGTGAAAGTCCAACGAATCGCGCATTTCGATCGACGCTCTCCTTTACCATCCATGAACGGCGTGCCTGCCAGCTACTGAGCGCGAAATTGGTGCCGGCTGTCAAGACGACAATGGAGATGGTAAGCGATATCAACACCTCGGGAAGGGTGAAGCCCAGGCGTGTACGTTTCATAGTCAAGCTCCCGCGAGCCCGTTGCCGCGAAAGAACGATGTGATCAGAGTGATCGGCTGCGTTCCACGCGGATAATCCACAAACACTGTCACCTGCAGCAGGTTGTCACGCATCGCGGTGACTTCAACCCGGCGGCGATAGAATCCACCGGCCGAGGGCTTGCCCTCGGCGTCGACTAGTGTGGAGGCTTCGGATGCTATCGTCCACGGGTCGCGAGTACGAACCTGTTCGAGATATCCGCGTGCTACAGCGATGGCATTGGTTCTGTTTTGTGCGAGCGTCTGCATGGTCACAGTCTGCGCACTGGCTCGCGCAAGCGACATGAGACCGACGGCGAGCAACACGAGCGCGACCAGCATGGCGATGACGGTGAATCCTCGACGCCCCCGCGCTTTAACTTGTTCTTCGCGAGCAACCATCGTTATTTCCATACGCCCTCGTGGTAGGTCCACAGGCGAACGTTTCCAGAAGCAGAAACAACTATTGCAGCTACTTCGGCCGGCTTGTTTGCGTGTCTCAGGTATACAGTTCCAGAAGCACCCGCGGGTTTTACCAGGCCGCGCGAGTCAAATTCGGCTCTTGAGTTCGCCCAGGTAATCACTCCGTTTCCGGCGTCTCCAGGAACTCTTGGCGCACTTCCAAGCCCAAAGAGTATTCGGTCGGGCAGTGCGCGCGTTCGCCAGCCGCGAAGCGCCAGTGCTTCCGACACGGAGCCGGTGATCGTGCTATCGCCATTATCATCGAGATAACCCGAATAGCTGGGAGTTGAAGTGTTGGTGAACTGCACTCGCGCCATGTTGCGCGTAGACAAAGCTCGTGTTCTGGCAAGGTCTATATCCTGCGCCAATTGCATGCCCGCCAGATTTACCTCAGTTGCCTCAGACACTCTCATTCGCGGCACGACAATCGTCATCATTATTCCGACGACTGTGAATACGGTGAGCAGTTCGACCATCGTGAAGCCACGACGTTCGCGGGCTTGGAAAATGCGTTTGCCAGAACGGAAAAATGCCGCAGTACTTTTCATTGTTTCTGCTCAGTAGAGAGGACGGAATGCGGTTTGCAGCACCGTGCCAACCGATGGCGTTCCAGGCGGAAGACGATCTGGAAATCGGAAGTTGATGTCGAACTGCCAGTTGCGCGTGGGTGGATTGTAATAGGGCTTGCTGGGCCAGGAATTGCCCCATAAACCCGTCGCATACTGGCTCGAGAAAAGTGATACGAGCGACCCGGTATACGTGAAGGTCACGCCAGTCCACTTCTCAAGAAATCTTGGAAAGTTTTCGAGACCTCCTCCGTAGTCGGGAGAGCTGCAACCCGAGCGTGCATAGTCGCACGTTGTTGCCGAATGACCCGCGAGGATGGCGGCATTGACAGCTGTTGGCCTTGCGACACGTGCTGTGACTTCCACTAGCTGAAGTGAATCGCACCAACCGGTGTTCCCCGTGCACTTTACCCCTCCCGAGGGCGCATCATTAACGCTCATTGACGGGTTGGGAGGGTTGCTCAGGAACGTGATTGCGTCGGCCATCAAAGCAGCTGGTCGCCAGACGGTGGTGTTAAAATCTCCCAGTACGTACATCTGACGGTTGGTTACGATACTTACGCCTCCCGTGTCCGACGGAATCTGCGCTTTGGGAAGCCTGGTGCCACCGCGAAGACGAATGGCGACGTAGTCGTTGGTTGGACTTGTATTGGTGTTCGTGAACGCGAAGTACATGATGCGGGGAGCGCGGCTTGCGGGAGCGCTATCGGCCCAGATTCGTAGGGAGTCCATGTGTACGTCGACCAGATCAGCGAGAAGGTCTTCGCGTCCGTCGTAGAATGCATTTGGCCGTGGCTTGAAAATTCGCTTGCACGCTGCAGCGGAGGGAATCTGAAGCCCGGCAGTCCTCGTCTGGAAAATACTGCTGCAGAAATTTGCTTCCATCGTGGCGAGATTGGCCGTTGTAAACAGTGAGGCATCGATGGTGATATACCAGTCGGCTTTCCACGCCATTTTTACATCCTTCACTAGCTGCGGGTCGGTGGCGACCCGGGGCATTATCAGAGTTACGGGTGGGGTTCCGAGAGGAAGTGGAAGTTTCAGGGATCGCACGCCACTTACACCGGTTTTGACTCGTCCGCTGAACTGCGACTGACTTCGCGCTACAAACGCCGCTCCGGCCAGCGATCGCGAGTCGAAGTCCAGCAGATTCGCGGTACCACCGGCATTGTTAATCCGCACTCCATTGAGCCTCTGATTGGTATCCTTTCGGTTCCATATAACGCTGTCCGGAGTGGTTATCTCGCTCTCAAACTTGGCGCTGTTGGAGGACAGGTATAACATGCCGTTGGTGTGCACCCATCCCGCAAATGTCATGGGCTGGCCAGGCAGGATCTCCAGGTCGCCTTCATAAAAGACGCCAAATTGAAAGAGCGGGATGGTCTGTGCATTCACCGAAAGGATGGCGGTAGCTCGATTGCCGGAGCTGTCTCGTGCAGACACACGAATGTCGATGGGCTGATTTAGCGAGTAGAGCCCGGCGAACGGCCCACCGATGATGGTGCGTGACACCGGGATTCCCGTAGTGTTGGTTTGCTGAGTGATCTCGAAACCCCTCACCTCGGGCGGCGCCACCGTCGAAATATCGCTCGCCGAGATGATGCCGTCCTGCATCTTGGCGTCGAGCTGCGACATGATGTCGTCGGCCCCGCCTTCCGCGGCATACGATGCACGCGACGCCCGATAGTCGGCGTTTGAAGTCTTGGCGAGAGTAGTTACGGCCGACAGGCCAGCCAGGATGATTATCGAAAACATGACCAGCAGAATCAGCGAAGCCTCGAGTGCAAAACCTTTGCGCTCCTGACTGAATCTCCGATGCTTTTGTTTCAGTTTACGCCTGACATTTGTGACGTCGAACTTGCGCGACGTGCAATCGAATTGCATTCCCGGACTCCCGTGCATGGTGAGCGTGCTGCACGATAAGTACGGGTAAGGTGCTCCTTACGTCACTGGTGAATTGGCAAACCAGTGCTCAACGAAACAGTACCTTACTGCGGAGTGACGGAGCGACGTGCTTCGGTGACAGCTATGCCGGTGGTGTAACGGTGGGGCGGGGAAAGAGTGCATCGCCCTTGTTCACCTTCCATCCAACCGTCGTCACTTTTTCCAGAGTTTCAAAGCGCTGATCCAGCACTTTTCCCGGCCCGCCAAGTTGCGTCCACATCACCTGCGCTTTCGCAGGCATGAACGGAGACAGCAATACGGCCTGCCGTGAGAGACGAACCATCACCGAGTGAAGGCAACTCGCCAGGGCCGGACGGTTTTCGACATCCTTGGCCAGCAGCCACGGCGCAGATGCCTGAATAAACTCGTTTGTTCGCGCTGTCATGCGTGAGACTGCGGCAAGCCCATCGTGCAGGAGCCAACCTTCACTGCCATTCATTGCACTGTGATACGACGCCAGATCCTCGTCGTCTTCGCTGTAGCTGTCGACGCTCGCGCTCTCCGGAACGATGCCACCGAAGTACTTCTCCACCATCGCCGTTGCCCGACTCACAAGATTGCCGAGCGCATTGGCAAGGTCGCTTGTGTAGCGCTCCTCAAAGCGTTCCCATGAAAAGTTTCCGTCGCCATCAAAGGGCACTTCGCGCAACAGCACATATCGGAAGGCGTCGGCGCCATAACGGTCGATCGCCTCGCCGAGGTCGAGCTTGACACCGGCGCTTTTGGAGAATCGCTCGCCGGCAAGTTGTACGAAACCATGAGCCCACACTTGGCGCGGCAACTCAAGGCCTGCGGCATGAAGCATCGCCGGCCAGATGATCGCATGAAATCGAGTGATGTCCTTGCCGATCACATGTAGATCTGCAGGCCAGAGATTCTCATAGCCCTGGGCTGGATAACCCGTTGCTGTGAGATAATTGGGCAGCGCATCGAACCAGACGTATGTGCCCTGTTGTTCTCCCGTGGATAATGGCACCGGGAACGGCACGGCCCAATCGAGTCTGGCCCTTGAGGCGGAGATGTCCTCCAGACCTGCAGCGAGCAGCCCGAGAAGTTCGTTGCGTCGGCTAACGGGCGCAATGAAGTTTTTATTTGTTTCCAGAAGATTCTGAAGAAACGCCTGGTATTTGGACAGGCGAAAGAACCAGTTTCGTTCTTCGACTTCTTCCAGCATTCGCGTGGGATGAAGTGCGCATCGGTTGTCGATAATATCGGTGGGCTGCTTGAACGCTTCGCAGCCAACGCAATAAAGCCCGCGGTAGGATCGCTCGTAAAAGTCGTCGGGGTTGCGCTGAGCAATTTGTTTGATGAGCGCCTGAACGCCTTCCTTGTGATGCGTTGAAGTAGTGCGTACGAACTGGTCGAAGCTTATGCCCAGCCGCGCCCACATTGCCAGGAACCGGTCTGCGATTTCGTCGGCGAATTCCTGAGGAGCGACGCCCTGCTTTTCCGAAGTCTGCTGAACCTTCTGTCCGTGTTCATCCATTCCGGACAGAAAGTGCACATCGAAACCGCTCAGTCGGTGATAGCGCGCAATCACATCTGCGCCAATCTTCTCGAATGCGTGTCCGATGTGAGGATCACCATTGGCGTAGTCGATCGCAGTCGTGAGAAAGAAGCGCGGCACGTCAGATACTCCGGGGTTATTTCGAGGGCTTGTCATCTAGCTGGTGGGCGGTTCATGCTCATGGTCGTGCGGCCGATGCTCTGGATGATCGCTCTGCTGATCACAACTCTGATCATGACCCTGATCCTGCTTTTGATCCTCACGCCGATCCTGCCGTTGTTCGGCCGCCCGCAGGCGTCGACCGCCGCGGCGACCACGACGACGTTTGCGGCGCGGCTCGTCGGAGTCATCGTGACTCTCGCCGCCTTCAGGACTGGCGTCGGTTTCGCTGGTGTCGATGTCGACGTCGATGTCGTCTGCACCATGACGCGTGGTGTCCGGGGTGTCCGGGGTGTCGACGCGAGAAAGCTCGGGAGCCACAAATTCTTCAGCTTCAAGCTCGTAGTCGGACAGTTCGTCAGAATCCGACGAGTAGTCGTCATCGGTGAGCAGTTCGTTTGCCCTATCCATCTCTATGCGCAGCGCAGCGAGTTCTACAACCCGTGCATCGCCTTCGACCGTGCGCAACGTTACGCGCTCGTTGAAGATGTCACACGAAATGACGCGTTCCTCGCCCAGCGAAGTCTGTAGAATCTTTCCTTCCTTCGGAAAACGTCGACGACTCTGCACATAAAATTCATGCTCGTAACGCAGGCAACACATCAACCTTCCGCACGCACCAGAGATCTGCTGCGGATTGAGCGACAGCTTCTGATCCTTGGCCACACCAAGATTCACCGGACGAAGCTCTGGAAGCCACGACGAGGAGCAATACTCGCGGCCGCAACGACCGATGCCTGACAGGCGCTTTGCCTCGTCGCGTACTCCTATCTGTTTTAATTCGATGCGGGTACGAAACAGACCCGCGAGGTCGCGCACGAGCCCGCGGAAATCCACGCGACGTTCCGCAGTAAAAAAGATCGTGAGTTTACGACGATCCCACTGCCATTCAGCGTCCGTAATCTTCATTACAAGCCCGTTCGCCTTCACCCGCTCCATCGTCTTCCGGCGCGTGCTCTCATTCTCGGTATCGAATACTTTGTCCAGCAATACTTCGTCCGGAGTCGCTATTCGGAGAATAGAACGGGGCGGCGGCGCCGTACCACAACCATGCGAACATCCCCGGCATCGCACCTCTGCGAGCTCGCCGGTGGAGTGGATTCTACCAAAGTCCTCACCGCGGTCGGCGTCAACAATTACTCCCGATTTGAGTGGAGGTACGACCTCTCCATCCCATTGAAAGAATTCCTTGCGGTTACCGCGAAACGCGACTTCGATGAGCTGCGACACTATGATCTCCTACTCCGTGAACTGCCCCATGCGCAGGAATTTCTCGCGACGACGGCGTACGAGCTTATCCGGCTTGGGACGTTTCAATTCCTCTAGATTGCGGATCAGGGTTTCGCGCAGCGAAGCCGCACTGGCATCGTGATCTGCGTGTGCGCCGCCTGCAGGTTCCGGGATGATTTCGTCAACTATGCGAAGTTCAAGCAGGTCCTGCGCAGTTATTCGCAGTGCACTGGCTGCCTTCTCACGCATTTCGGCGCTCTTCCCGTCCTTCCATAGAATCGCTGCACAACCTTCAACCGTGATGACAGAATACACGGCGTTTTCCATCATGAGCACTCTATCGGCAACACCGAGGGCAAGTGCGCCGCCTGATCCACCCTCACCGATAACGGTCGCGATGATGGGAACCTGCAGCTGGCTCATCTCGAAGAGGTTGCGCGCTATTGCTTCGCTCTGACCACGCTCTTCAGCGCCGAGTCCGGCCCACGCGCCGGGTGTATCGATGAAAGTGAGGACGGGTGTCTGAAATTTCTCCGCGAGCTTCATCAACCGGAGTGCCTTGCGATATCCTTCCGGATGGGCCATGCCAAAGTTGCGACGGAGGTTTTCTTTCGTGTCCCGTCCGCGCTGATGGCCGATTATCATGATTGTCTCACCATCGAGCCTGGCCCACCCCCCGATTATCGCGGGGTCGTCGCGAAATGCACGATCTCCGTGCAGCTCGATAAAATCGGTGAACGCGAGACGAATGTAATCCGCGGTGAACGGTCGTCTCGATATTCTGGCGACCTGAACGCGCTGCAGCGGTGACAGTTGCTCATATACCTGAACCCGAAGCTCTGAGAGCTTCTGCTCCAGACGGCTAACGGCACCATCGGCGTCTATGCCGTTTTCGCCGACAAGTTTCTTCAACTCGTCAATCTGCTTTTCGAGCTCCGCGATAGGACGTTCGAATTCTAGAGTTGGAAGGCCGGCCATGTCAGATGGACTGGTTGGGGGAAAGCTTAGGAAAGACCAACGATTGAGGTCTGGTCAACTTTCAGATCGAATCAGGTGCACACGCTGTACGCCAAGCAACGCGCGCAGCTCGCTAAGCGCAACGGCTGACACCGCAACACTCAACGTGCGCGAACGAAAAACAACCGGCTGGTCGTTTGGCGACTTCCATCTAATCTGGACGGGCGCCGATCCGTGATGAGCTTCCATCGCAACGCGTACATCCTCCATCACCGACGGAATGAGATCAGAGCCCGGCGCCAGATCGATCGCCACAGACAACTCACCACTCGAGCGCAACTCGGCAAATCGCCTGATGGAGTCTACAATGAAGCTCGGACTCTCGACATCCTGGTCGCGACGGGAATACCCGCCCTTTAGCAGAATTGGGATGTCGGGACGAACCTGCTCGCCGATTACAGACCATGCCTCCGGAAACACCAGAGCTTCCGTCGACCCGGTAAAATCCTCCACCGTAAGCCGGGCGAACTCCGCGCCGGTGCGCTTGGAAATCTGTTTCTTGATTGCCGTGACGACAACGCCGATCGTGACGGAATCGGGCGACCACTCTCCAAGCTGTGACACGGTATGGGTGGCGTATACTTCGCAGTCGTTGCGAAATGGCTCGAGCGGATGACCGGAGATATAAAACCCGAGCAGATCCTTTTCGCGTTGAAGACGTTCGCTTTCTGGCCACGGTTCCGTTGAGGGCAACTGCGGTTCGCGCGCCGAGCTGATGTCGTTGGGACTTTCTGCAGCGAAATCGCCGAACAGCGATACCTGTCCGCGCTCTGCCTCCTCCTGTCTCAACGACGCTTCACTCATTGCGCGATCGAGTGCCTCGGTAAGCTGAGCCCTGTGCCCCCCCAACTGGTCACACGCGCCGGCGGCAATAAGTGCTTCGAACATACGCTTGTTGCAGACGCGCAAATCGACGCGCGTGCAAAGATCAAATAGCGACGCGAACGGCCCCGCTTCACGCGCCTGCATCAGTGAATCCATCGCACCACGGCCAACGTTGCGAATCGCGCCCAGCCCGAATCGTATCCTCTTGTCCGAAACCACGGTGAAACGCCATCCAGATTCGTTCACGTCCGGAGCAAGCACCTCGATGCCCATGTCGCGCGCTTCCACGATGTACTTGATGACTTCTTCGGTCTTTCCGATCTGCGACGACAGCAGAGCCGCCATGAATTCTGCCGGGTAATGCGCCTTGAGCCATGCGGTGTGATACGCGATGACAGAGTAGGCCACACTGTGCGACTTGTTGAATCCGTATCGTCCGAACGTTTCGAGCTGAGCGGAGATCTCGCCGATGATCTTTGCATCGTGCCCCTTGGCTACCGCCTTTTCGACGAACTTGCCAAGCTCCTTTCGAATGAGCACCGCGTCTTTCTTGCCCACTGCCTTTCGCAACACATCTGCTTCCGCGAGCGAAATACCCGCCAATGTCTGCGCGATTCGCATCACCTGTTCCTGATAGGTGATTACACCAAAGGTGTTCGACAGAATCGATTCGAGCTCGGGCAGCGCGTAAGCTACCGGTTCTTCGCCACGTTTGCGGCGGATGAACACGTTGTGCATGCCCGCGTCGAGCGGCCCCGGGCGCAACAGCGCATTCGACGCTACAAGGTCGTCGAACCGGTCACATCGCAACCTTTTGAGCACGTCGGTGGCCAGCGGCGACTCGAACTGAAACACACCCGCAGTGCGGCCAGCGCGTAGCATGCGGTACGTTTCCGGATCGTCGAAGCCGCGCTCTTCGAGGACGACTTCCTTACCACTTCGCGACTTGATAAGAGCAAGTGTGTCGCTGATGACGGTAAGCGTGGTTAGACCAAGGAAGTCCATCTTGAGCATTCCCACCTTCTCGAGGGAGCTCATGTCATACTGCGTTACGATCACGCGATCGTCGTCGCCCGCCCCCGCGGAGCCAGCTCCCTTGGACGCCTGTGTGCAAACAGGGACAAACTCATCAAGTGGCCCCGGTGCGATTACCACGCCGGCAGCGTGCACACCCGTGTGTCGCGAAAGCCCTTCGAGAGAGATGGCAAAGTCGAGCAGCTGACGGTAGCGCGGATCGTCGCTGTACAAACGCTTCACTTCCGGAACAGCAGTGATAGCCTGCTTGACGGTTAGCGAATTGTTCGGTGCATTGGGAATCAGCTTTGCCAGCGCGTCGGTTTCAGCGGGTGTGAATCCAAGAGTTCGGCCAACATCCTTGACCGCAGCGCGCGACTTCATGGTTCCGAAGGTCACAATCTGACCGACGGAGTCCTTCCCGTACTTGTTCCGCACGTACTCGATCACCTCGCCCCGGCGTTCGAAACAGAAATCGACGTCGACGTCGGGCATCGACACTCGTTCCGGATTCAGGAATCGCTCGAAGAGCAGGTCGAACTCCAACGGACACACATCCGTGATCCGTGTCGAGTAAGCGACAATGGAACCGGCAGCAGAACCGCGGCCCGGACCGACAGGAATACCGAGGTCGCGCGCAGCCCTGATGAAATCCGCAACGATGAGGAAGTAGCCAGCGTAACCGGTGTCGACGATTACACCAAGTTCATAGTCGAGCCGCTCCTGTACGTTGTCCGGCAGAGGACTTCCGTAGCGCTTGATGGCGCCCTCGGTAGAAATGCGAACGAGCAGCTCGTTCTCGTTCTCAACGTCGTCGGGCAGCGGAAACGACGGCACGCAGTACTGCTTCGAGAGCGGCAGGTTGACCGACTCTGCGATTGCCAGCGTGTTGGTGAGCAGATCGTCGCGGCCGGGGAAATGAGATATTATTTCCGGCGCCGATTTGAAGTACAGACCATCGTCGTACTTCATGCGGTTGCGGTCTTCCCGGTCTTTCCCAAGCCCGATACAGAGCAACACATCATGAGCGTCGTGATCCTCATGACGCAGGAAATGAGAATCATTTGTGGCAATCACGGGCAGCCCGATGTCGCCTGCAAGTGCAAAAATCTTCTCGTTCAGCGCGCTCTGCCCATCGCTCATGTGCGCCTGAACTTCGAGATAGTAGCGGTCCTTGAACGTCTCCGCATACCAGGCGGCGGTTTCGCGCGCCTCGTCGAGCCTGTCGCTCATGAGGTGCGTGGCCACCTCGCCCGCGAGACAGGCAGAGGATACGATCAGACCTTCGGAATGACGCGCCAGAAGCTCTCGGTCGAGCCGTGGCTTGGCGTAGAAACCCTCGGTATAGGCAAGCGACGATAGCTTGATGAGATTTCGGTAACCAACCAGATCGCGTGCGAGGAGCACCAGGTGGTAATACGCTCTGCCGCCACCCACCGGGCGGGCGCGCGTTCGACGGCTTCCGTTCGCGACATATGCTTCCATGCCGACGATAGGTTTTATTCCTGCCTTACGCGCCTTTTCCTGGAACTCCCAGGCGGCATGCATGTTACCGTGATCAGTAATCGCCAGCGCTGGCTGTTCATACAGCTTTGCGCGGGCGATGAGATCATCGATGCGATTCGCGCCATCGAGGAGCGAATATTCGGAGTGACAATGGAGATGCACGAACGACATGGACCAGACAAGATAGCCAACGACGTCACTGCGCGTCAGCGTTTCGCTGATAGCATCAGCCCGCGGGCCGGCCACCCGGCCTTGTCCTGGACGCTAGCGCGCCGCGTGAGCGGCGCGCTCCTCGCTCTTGCGATCATCCTCCTGGCCGCCTCTCCCATGGGCTGTTACATATCGCGCGCGGCCTACGAAGAGGCGCGCATTCTCTCCCGTCGTCAGCCGATCGAGAAACTGGTGAACGGCAGCAGCACCTCCATGCCCCTGGACGAAGCCACTCGCGCCAAACTCGAGCTTGTGGTGGCTGCGCGCCAGTTTGCCGTCGATTCCCTAGGGCTTGATGCGGGCAAGAGCTTCACCACCTTCTCGCAGCTCGATCGTGACACTCTGGTACTCGTGCTCTCAGCGGCCTACCGTGACCGATTGGAAAGGAGAACATGGAGCTTTCCTGTAGTCGGCAGATTTCCATACAAAGGTTTCTTCGATTTCGCCGAGGCGAAACGCGAGGCGGAACGGCTCCGCGCTGAGGGGTTCGACGTGACGCTCGGCGCATCTTCCGCCTTCAGTACCTTGGGCTGGTTCAACGACCCGCTGGTGAGTACGACTATCAAGAGTGACTCGATTTCGCTGGCAAACACCGTAATTCACGAACTGCTTCACAACACGTTCTTTGCCAAGGGACGAGTGCCTTTTAACGAGTCGTTTGCCAGTTTCGTGGGCGGGCGCGGGGCAGAATTTTTCTTTCGCGTGCGTGGCGACACGTCTTCTACCCGGCGTGCGCTTGAAGATTGGCAAAACGACAAGATACTTGGCGACTTCTGGGAGCGATTGGCGCACGAAATAGACAGCGTTTTTGCGGCGCTTCCGCGGGATAGCGCAGGTCGTGTACTCGCACGCGACGAGGTCTATGCGCATGCGCGCCGACGGTTGGTGGACAGCGTAGCGCCCCAGCTCGCGGGATATCCCGTGGGCTGGGGCGAACGCGTAGCTCTTAACAACGCCGTATTGCTGTCGCGTCGGGTGTACTCGGAGGGACTGGATCGTTTCGACTCAGTTTACGTCGCACAGGGAAACAATCTCCGGCGCGCTATCAGCGAGATCATCGCGCGTGAGAAGCGAAGCGAGAGCCACTTGCGGGAGCCGCGTTAGCGCGTACCCGCGGGAATCGCGGCGGTTGAGCGGCCAGCGTGTGCTGCCAGCCCGAGCACCAGCGGCGCAGCTACCAA
>JBBSTN010000067.1:0-12276 GCA_038235845.1 Gemmatimonadales bacterium
GTGCTCACGGGGAGGGCAATATCGTGGTCGACTTCCAGCAGTGAGATCGCTACCGTATCCTCCGCGGGCCTCGTAACGACGAAAGCTCCCGGCAACGTAACCATCACGGCAACCGCTGAAGGCAAGAGTGGTTCAGCATCGCTCACAGTAATTCCGATACCTGTTGCGACAGTATCGGTGACCCTCGCCAACAGCAACATCACGCTTGGTCAGTCGACCAGTGCAACAGCGATCGCTCGCGACGCCAATGGCAACGTCCTCAGCGGACGCTCGATTACGTGGGCCACCTCGAGTGGAAGCGTAGCTTCTGTGTCCAGCATCGGTTCGGTTTCTGCGACCGGCGTTGGTACAGCGACGATAACTGCAACCGTCGAGGGTAAGTCTGGGAACGCGGTGATAACAGTCGTTCCAGTTCCATCCGCACCAGTGGCGACTCTTGCGCTGACAGTACCAACAAATGCCGTAACGGCTGGCGGAACGATACAGGCGGCTGTAATTCTGCGCGACGCGTCGGGCAATGCACTGTCGGGCCGTACAATTACGTGGACAACGTCCAACTCCGGTGTAGCTGCCGTTTCGTCGAGTGGGCTGATCACCGCCAACGCAGCTGGAAGCGCGACGATAACGGCGAGTTCGGAAGGAAAGAATGGAAGCGTCATCATCACTGTCACCCCTGTACCTGTGGCAAGCGTCGGAGTTACTCTCTCCAGCAATAGCGTCGTGGTGGGTCAGTCGACAACTGCGTCGGCGGTACTCAAGGATGCGAGTGGAAATGTTCTCACAGGGAGGGCGGTCACTTGGTCGACCTCCAACGGGAACGTAGCGACCGTGAATTCAAATGGATCAGTGACGGCGGTGAGTGTGGGAAGCGCGACCATTACTGCGGCTTCAGAGGGAAAATCGGGAACCGCGTCCATCACTGTTACGCCTGTACCTCCGGCACCCGTCGCGACAGTCACCTTAACTGTTCCCAGTAGCAGCGTTGTCGTGGGTGGTACCCTTCAAGGCTCAGCAGTGCTGCGAGATGCATCGGGCAACACCCTGAGTGGACGCACGGTTACATGGACGACATCCAGCGCCAGTGTGATAACAGTATCGTCATCGGGACTCATCACTGCCTCGGGGGTCGGTACGGCCACCGTTACGGCGTCGTCAGAAGGCAAGAGTGGAACGGTGAGTATTGCGGTGACTCCCGCGCCCGTTGCTACCGTCGCGGTGACTCTCGCTCAGTCCAGCGCTCCGGTTGGCGGCACTGTCCAGGGATCGGTGATACTGAAGTCGTCCAGTGGAACGGTGCTGACTGGTCGAACTGTCACGTGGACCTCTTCCAACTCCACGGTGGCAACCGTTTCGTCGAGTGGCCTCGTAACTGCCCGGACGGTGGGAACCACGACGATCACAGCGACTTCAGAGAGCAAGAGTGGAACAGCAAGTTTCGCCGTGACCGGCGTTCCAGTTGCTAACGTCGCGGTAAGTCTAAACCCTCCAGTGATTCTGAAAGGCGCGACTTCGCAAGCCACGGCACTGCTGCGCGACGCAAATGGCAATCAGCTCACCGGGCGAAATATTGTTTGGAGTTCGTCGTCATCCAACGCGACAGTGAATTCAAGCGGTGTGGTAACCGGCGTTACCGCCGGCACCGCGGTAATTTCGGCAACGAGCGAAGGAAAAGTTGGCAGCGCAACTGTCACGGTCCAGTTGGCCGTCGTGGCGAGAATAACGGTGAGCCCGTCAAGTGCTACCGTACGGGACAAGGGCTCCGCGCAGCAGCGCACACAGCAACTTGTTGCCACACTTTATGACGCGGGTAACAGGGTGTTGACGGGTCGAACCATCACCTGGTCGAGTAACGATACTTCGGTCGCCACCGTAGATAGCGACGGCCTGGTAACCGGAGAGAAACAGGGCACCGCCGTTATCTCCGCGCGAGTGGACAATACCGTTGGAACCGCGACGATCGACGTGGCAAAGTAGGCGGATGAGACCGTTGCTATCCCGCGCCGCCAGTTTCATTGCTCTGCTGAGTATGATTTCATGCTCGGCCTCGGAAAACACAGCGGGGCCAGCAGTCGGTTCAGTCTCGATTACGCCCATCGAACACACGCTTCGCGTTGGTGAAACAGTGAGTCTTGCCGTTGTAGTGCGCAACGCTTCAGGAGAAGCAGTGTCGGGCAACGGTGTCGTGTTCACCGTGAGTGACCCAACTGTTGCAACAGTTTCCAATGCGGGCCTTCTGACCGCACTCGCCCCCGGCACGACTACGGTGGCCGCGACAATATCCGGTCGAAGTGCCACATCGATCGTAAACGTTCTACCCAGCGCGGTATCGCTCGTACAGGTAACGCCGGCATCCAGGTCGCTTTTCGTAGGCAATCGCCTTGCACTCGAAGCGCGCTTGTTCAACAACCGGGGCGCATCGCTTACCGATCGTAGAGTTACATGGTCGTCGAGCGACAACCAGATCGCCTCAGTGTCGTCCGACGGATTGGTTTCTGCGCTGTCGCCGGGCGCGGATACAATTACTGCAAATAGCGATGGCAAATCGGGTTCGGCAGTTGTCACAGGAGCGCGCGTGCCCGTCTCCATCCTGACAATCGCACCGCAACGGGATACCATAGACGTGGGAGCCACCCGGCAGCTTTCCGCAACTGCGACAGATTCTGTCGGCGGCTTACTGGTCGGAAGACTGGTGTCCTGGTCCACCTCCAACAGCGCAATAGCAACGGTATCGTCAGCGGGTTTGATATCGGCGATTGCGCCGGGCACGGTCACTGTGAGCGCTCTAAGTGAAGGCATTACCGGCGTCTCTAATATCGTGGTGCGTTTGCGACCCGTCGCCGCCATTGCTATCACTCCCACATCTTCGACGCTCCCCGTCGGCAATTTTCAGCAAATTATCGCTACGGTTTCCGACGCGAACGGCAATGTGTTGAACGGAAGAACCGTATCATGGCAGAGTACTAATCCGAGTGTTGCGACCGTAACTGGTGCAGGTGTAGTGGCAGCGATTGCTCCAGGAAACGCAGTGATCACTGCGACGAGTGAGGGCAGATCGGCCAACGCAACGGTGCAGGTAAAACCCGTCGCGGTGGCTCAAGTTCAGCTCTCGCCGGCCGGCGCATCTGTTCTCGTGGCAGGAACTATTCAGCTGACGGCAACGCCCTTATCGTCGAGCGGCGTCGCGTTAACCGGACGCACGGTGACATGGACGTCGGCTTCCCCCTCGATTGCATCAGTAAATGCGAGCGGACGGATTACCGGAGTCTCACCCGGCATCGCTGCGATCAGGGCAACCATCGACGGCGTAACTGGAACGTCTACGATCACTGTGAATGCAGCACCGGTCGCCTCAATCTCAATATCGCCATCGGGTGCGACGATTTCGCCAAACGGTTCGGTTCAGCTCACGGCAGTACTTAAGGATGAAGCGGGAAATGTGCTCACCGGTCGGTCGGTCGAATGGAGCTCCTCAAACGAGTCGATTGCATTTGTCACGAGCACGGGTATGACACACGGCTTTCGTGCCGGGGCTGTTACCATTACGGCTCGCAGCGAAGGTATGAGTGGAACGGCAATCGTTGTGGTACGTTAAATTACGTTGATTGATGACTACTCCGAGTTTTCTCAATTTATTCCGGTCCCGGTTGGCACTAACCCTGGTGTTGGGGATAGCGCTCGCTTCAGCCGGCCGCACCGTGCATGGGCAGACGTTGCCAATCAAGCGCGAGCTCACGACGAGCGTTGCGCCAGGTTGTAAAATTTCAGGTCCGCAACGTGACGCTGCCCGACGTGACAACGCCGAGTCTCGCCGATTGGCCGCGGAGGGTCAGCAGGCAGCCCTGGTTGGCGATCGGGCTGGCGCAAGAGACGCGTTGGCAAAAGCTGCCGTGCTCAATCCTGGAGATGAACGCATTGCCTACGACCTCGGACGCGCGCACGAAGAGCTTTCCGATACTACAGCCGCCGTTCGCGAATACTGCCGCTATCTGACGCTGTCGCCAGACGGAAGCGAAGCGGCTGATGTTCGTGTGCGGTTGCCAGCTCTTGTGTCGCCGGTGAACGTGGCGGACTCTGACAGGGCGCTCGCAAGTTTTCGCTCTGGCCTGAGTCTTTTTGACGCTCGTCGATTCAATGGCGCCGCAGACGCTTTTTCGGCCACGGTTACACGTGCTCCCGCCGCACCAGAGGGGGTTTATAACAGAGCGGTAGCGTATGCAGCAGAAGGTCGACGAAACGATGCGATTGACGACTTGCAGGCATACCTGCTTCTGAGTCCTGCGGCAGAAGACCGTGCTGCAGTGACCAACGCAATCGAAAAGTTGCGACTGCCAAGCTATAACTCTCACACTGCGTTTGTTCGTGGTCTCTTACCGGGCTTCGGGCAGTTTTATACCAATCGTCCGGTGCGTGGTGTTGCGGCGCTTGCGTTGACCATCGGCGCAGGCGCCATGGCGGCGTATTCAAAAACCGAATCGAAAGAAATTCCATATCGCGATCCGAATGGCGTGCTCGTTCCGTATACGGTGACGGATACAAAGCATCCGTTGCTCGTGCCGGGAATGGCGGCTGCAGTGGCGATCACCCTGGGTGCCGCGCTCGAAGCCTCACGGTATGCTTCCCGCTTCAGTGGTAACGTCGTCAGCGTAAGCGCGGCCCCTACTGTTTCCGGCGGTTTTCTCATTGCCGCGAATGTGAGATTCTAGAGCGCCCAAGCTCGCGAATTCGAGACCTGTACGTAAGAGCGCCGGTACCGTAAGGCGACAAAACGATGAGAGCAGTCGGATTTTGATGACATAGAACTCTCCCGCTATCGGCACTATGCATGCGTGCCCATCCTGATTCGTCTCGTGGTCGCCTGGATATCAGGCTTGCTCTTCGCAGCTCTCGCTCAATCCATCCCTGCGTCGACAGGGAGCGTGATAAGGGCTGCAGAGAGTTGCCTCGCAGCTTTTGCGCTGTTCGCCCTCTTGGCAGTAACCCTCAATCGCGTAACCTGGGAGACACCAGCGCTGGTGCTGGTTCTGTTGGCGGCACTAGTTGTCGGTGATGCTTCGGCCAAACGACGAGCGATGTGTACTCGTACGCTTGCCAACCAGTCAGCACTGCTGTTCGAATCCAGCGAAAGAATTTCGCCCGGGCACAGGGTCCGGGGCTCCGCTCTACCCGGCCCCAGGGAGGAGGCAGTAGCGGGTGCCTCATGCGAGGTGCGAGCAACGCTGCAGGTTGTTAACGGGAGCGCACCTCCCGGAGCGCGGGTGAGAGTCGACGGGCCATTTCAGGTAACCCAGCACGGACTGCTGGCCCGGTCGGCAATAGTGCCAGCAGGGCGCGCCAATCTGTTGCTCCGTTGGAGGGGAGACGTGGGAGAGCGCGTTGACACGCTATTTGGGGAGAACGCGCCGATGGTGCGTGCGCTCGTCATCGCCGACCAGGATGGCATTACGCCAGATCTCAGAGATCTTTTTGCAGATGCGGGACTCGTTCATCTGCTGTCGATTTCCGGTCTGCATGTAGCCATCATTGCGGGTTCATTGCTGATCGTCGCGTCGGCACTTCGGATGGTCGAGCCGTGGGCTTCAGCGTTCGCATTCACGGTGGTTGCACTCTACATCGCCATGCTCGGCGCCCCTGCATCCGCTCTCAGGAGTGGATCGATGCTGGGATGCCTGTTTCTCTCTACCAAGCTTCAGCGTCCCGTTCATCCGTGGACTGCCCTGGCGCTTGGCGCGTTTATTCCAACCTTGAAGCCTGAAGTTGTTACGCAGCTTGGCTATCAATTGAGTGTTGGTGGAATGGCGGCATTGGTAGCTGCGCGTTCGGTGTTGAGGCGGCTTCGGCAAACACCTCGACCGCGTGGCACCGCAACCAGTCTACTGCTCATTCGCATGAGAGTTCAGGCAATGGGCAAGTGGCAGTGGCACATCACGAGAGAAGTAATCACGGGTGTCATCGCGACTGCGGTGACGGCGCCGCTCATCGCCTGGACATTTGGACGGGTAAGCATCATTGCTCCGTTCTCCAACATCGTTGCGGCGCCCGTCATAGCGTTCATTCAGCCCGCACTGTTTCTTGCGCTCCTGCTTTCTCCATTCCCCGGTGTTGCTTCGTTCTTTGCCGACGCGACGGGGCCGCCGCTCATGCTTCTTCGGGAAATCGCGCGACTATCTGCGTCAGTGCCGGATGCGTCCCTTCGAATAGCGCCAACTTTGCTGGGCGCATGCTGCGCGGGTGTCGCGTCTGCGGCTTTCGTGCGTGCAAGCGCTTCCCGCAACATGGCTCCCGGCCTCCTCGTGGCCGCAGCTTCTCTGGCGATCGGCATCTGGTCACCGCTGCTCACTGATGGTAGTGGCGAGATGGAATTGCATATGATAGACGTTGGGCAGGGCGATGCGCTGGCTGTTCGTACTCCGCGCGGGCGCTGGATACTCGTTGATGCCGGACGCAGCTGGGAAGGGGGAGACGCCGGTCGCCGCGTTGTGATTCCGTACATACAGCGACGCGGAGGGCGGGTGATGGCGTTCGTACTATCACATGCTCACGAGGACCATGTGGGTGGCGCGTCAAGCGTTGTTCAAGCGCTGCATCCGGCCCGTTGGCTCGAACCCGCCTTCGTCACCTCCGGAAGTGGCTATCGAAAGGCGCTGTCTGCCGTGAGGAACGACGGATCTGCATGGAATCGAGTTCGTCTTCGGGAAACCATTTCGCTGGATGGTGTGGTCGTGAGGGTACTCGCTCCCGATAGCGCTTGGACTGCAGCCCAGGTGGACGCGAATGAAACGTCGGTTGTGCTTCGAGTGGAATACCGAAACGTCTCCTTCATCCTTACGGGAGACGCTGAAGCCAGCGAGGAATCGTGGATCATTGCACACACCGACTCCGCTCTGCTAGCTGCCGATGTCCTCAAGCTCGGCCATCATGGCAGCCGTACAAGTTCCACATCGGCTTTCCTTGATGCTGTGCATCCGAGGCTCGCGCTCATCTCCGTAGGAGAGGCGAATCGGTACGGGCACCCGTCTCCGATTACGCTGCGTTCGCTGGAGCAAAGACAGATCCCGGCGCTGCGTACCGATCATGACGGATCCGTCGTAATCAGTACCGATGGCTCGGCAATCACGGCTCACGTGGGGGGCGAGAGCTGGACTATCCCCCGTCGAGAGGTCATCTATCCACAATGAGTTCTCTGCTCACTCGCGCACTTGGCAGTCCATTCAGGATTGCGGCCGCTATCCTTTCGACGATCGACTTAGCGATCGTCAGGCCATCATTGCGCGCGCTGATCGGTGTGCCCATTTCGCTTCCCGACGACCAGCTCGGGCTCTACCCGTCGCTTCTCGGGGCGAATTGGCGGCGGGGGGGACTTCCACCCCGTATCGGTGGCTGGGCGCTCGGATGCGCCAGCGTGCAAGGAATTACCCTCGGTAAAACGGTTTTTCTCGCGCCCAGCGCACCGCTCAGCCCGGCTTTCCTCTTGCATGAGCTCGCACACGTTCACCAGTTTGCGCGAGTCAGCAATTTCCCCATTCGTTATCTGTGGGCGAGCATCAGGCATGGATATTATGCCAACCGCTTCGAGTCGGAAGCAAATGACTTCGCCACTTCACAGCTTTCCCGCCCGACATCAGGAGCCTGATCGTGGTCAATCATACCGCCACATCCGTTGTAACCATCGAACGGTTCATCATTGAGCAGGAACGACTTTTCCCGGACGCGACCGGCGAGCTGTCCGGTATTCTTTACGACATGGCCCTTGCCGGCAAAATGATCGCCAACAAAGTGCGCAGCGCCGGGCTGGCCGACATCCTCGGCGCGACGACTGACATCAACGTACAAGGAGAGGTTCAGCAGAAGCTCGACGTGATCTCCAATGAGATCATCGTGAAAGCTTTCGATCATGGCGGGCGGCTCTGCGCCATGGCTTCGGAGGAGGCTCCGGACATTATTCACATCCCGGAAGGATTCCGCAACGGAAAGTATGTTCTCTTGTTCGACCCGCTCGACGGATCTTCCAATATCGACGTGAACGTGCCAGTCGGTACAATTTTCAGCGTCTACCAGAAAATTACGCGCGGAGCACGCGGTGAGATGGAGGATATGCTGCAGCCCGGCAGGCGCCAGGTGGCGGCCGGGTACGTGATCTACGGCTCTAGCACCATGCTCGTTTATACCACCGGGCAGGGCGCGCATGGCTTCACGCTTGATCCGTCCATCGGTGAGTTCCTGCTTTCGCACCCCCACATTCGCATTCCGGACCGCGCGCGATATCTATCGGTAAATGGTGCCTATGAGCAGGATTGGCCGGAACCCACGCGTGCGCTCATGCGCCGATATCGCGGAATGGATGGCAAGCAGAAATCCCTCAACGTGCGCTACGTTGGGTCGCTGGTGGCAGATTTTCACCGCAATCTGCTGGGTGGTGGTGTGTTCTGTTATCCGTCCAATGCGCAATCGCCAAATGGGAAATTGCGACTGCTTTATGAGGCCAACCCACTTGCTTTTATCGCCGAGCAGGCCGGGGGCTTGGCGAGCGACGGTTTTGAGAGAATTCTCGATGTCGAGCCCAAGGAACTCCACCAGCGCACCCCGCTGTACATCGGAAGCAAGCGTGAGGTCGAAACAGTAGCAGAGTTCCCACTGGAACGAATGGTGGCGCCCGGCATTCCAGAACGGCGGGGGGTGCGTCCTCCAGCCGCGACTACGTCGCCAACAAGCCTGGTGCAATAGCGTCGTCATCGGGCCAGCCGGTTTTCGGCGCCAGGCCCACTTTTTCGAAGCCCCGCAGCGTCAAAACAGCGGCGGCCGTATCGCGGGCGCCGCGGGTATTTTCTGCGTATGTCTTTCAAAAAGCCCGTTGCAACCGATCGCGTCTCCCCGTCAGGAATACCCATCGACGCGATCATCCGTCCTCCCGCCGTAACGCCCGACTACGATAGTGAACTGGGGGATCCCGGCAACTTCCCGTACACTCGCGGCGTACAGCAAACGATGTATCGCGGGCGTCTCTGGACAATGCGACAGTACGCAGGATTTGGAACTGCTAGTGCGACAAACGAACGCTTTAAACTGTTACTCGAGGCAGGACAAACGGGCCTGTCGGTAGCCTTCGATCTGCCCACTCAAATGGGCATCGACTCGGATTCCCCCCGCGCCATGGGAGAGGTCGGTCGCGTTGGAGTGGCAATCGATACGGTCGACGACATGCATCTCCTTCTTGCAGATCTTCCGCTGGACAAGGTTTCCACGAGCATGACGATCAATGCCACCGCATCGACGCTGTTGGCGATGTATATCGTTGTCGCTGAAGAGCGAGGAATTTCAAGAAGTGCACTTTCGGGCACCGTCCAGAACGACATCCTGAAGGAGTACATCGCCCGGGGAACGTACATCTATCCTCCCGCGCCCTCGCTTGCACTCACCGCAGAAATGTTCCGATTCTGCGCTGAAGAAGTGCCAGACTGGAATCCCATATCGATCTCGGGATATCACATCCGGGAGGCAGGGTCGACTGCTGTACAGGAGGTCGCCTTCACCTTCGCCGACGCTCTCGCCTATGTACAGCAGGCGGTGAATGCAGGATTACCGGTGGACAGCTTTGCGTCGCGACTTTCGTTTTTCTTCGCCGCGCATAGTGATCTGTTCGAGGAAGTAGCAAAATTTCGTGCTGCTCGACGACTCTGGGCGCGGCTTATGCGGGAGCGTTTTGGTGCCAACGACAAAAACTGCAGGTTGAGATTCCACACCCAGACCGGCGGCGTCACGTTGACTGCTCAGCAACCCCTCAACAACGTCGTGCGAGTGGCACTTCAAGCGCTTGCCGCGGCGATGGGAGGAACTCAGAGTCTGCACACTAACGGCTACGACGAGGCTCTGTCGTTGCCTACTGCCGACGCCGCGACGCTTGCACTCAGAACGCAGCAGGTGGTTGCATTTGAATCGGGTGTGGCTAACACGGTAGATCCGCTGGCCGGAAGCTGGTTCGTCGAGGGCTTGACAGACCAGATCGAGCAGCGCGCCCTCGAGCTCATCAACAAGGTCGATGAGTTGGGCGGAGCCGCGGAGGCAATACGTCTCGGTTTCATTCAGGATGAAATCGGGCGAAGCGCCTACGAACACCAACTGCGCATCGAAGCGGGTGAAACGATTGTAGTGGGCGTAAACCAGTTCGAGGATGACCGAGTGCCGCCTATCGTTTCCAGCCCTGATTTCTCCGCGCTCGAGCGGGAACAGACAGAGTCACTGTCGCGTTTGAAGTCCTCGCGGGACAAGTTGGCAGTACAGCGGGCGTTGGGAGAAATCTCGAAGCGCGCAGTCGACTATTTGCCCGCGCATGGAACAGATCGCAGAGTACTGATGCCAGCAATTGTCGACGCTGTCCGGGCACGGGCTTCGGTGGGCGAGATTGCGGACGCATTGGAGTCAGTGTGGGGACGATACCAGCCGAATTGAGCAGGCAAAGGACAATTCTTTTGGTGTCCTGATGTCGATAGTGCGGGCAAAGATATCTCGGCATAGACTGTGCGAAGTCATGTTAAACCATTCACGCAACAATTACGGAGTACGACATGGACAAGGGTCAGGATTTTTTACGCGCGCAAGTTAATAATTGCATCTCTCAGCATGAAATGCTGCTCAACTCCATCCGGGCTCACGCAGAGCAGGCGGATGATGGGCGTTTCAAGGCGCTTTGTTCCCGGCATTTGCCCCATATGGAAAAACACCAGGGCATGCTCGAGGAGTACGCTAAAAGCATCGGCGTTGAAGACGGCAATATGGTGAAGAATGCGCTTGGCGCAGTGCTCGGAAAGGCGAGAGATGTGGTCGACTCCATCCGGGAAACCGATTTCCTTAGGGTCGTCCAGGACGTCGTAATGATTCGTCAGGCGCAGGACACGTTTGCTGTTTTCGCGAATGCGGGAGATAAGCTCGGAGACCTGCGGCTTGCAGAACTCGGCCGTACCTGCGAGAAGGACCACGAGAGCATGCAAAAAGAATTCAACGAGCATGTGACAAAGCTTTTTGTTGAGCATGTAACCGAAACGCAAACGAATGATGTGGTGGCACCATCGGCCAGGTGACTTAGCCCGCGCGAGGACATGGTTGGGCTACCCGTCGTACCCACTCGTTTGAAGGACTCGGCTTAGTGACATCGGCAATCAGCAGCGGCGATCCGGAAGATGTCGCCAAGTCGGCATCCTTGCGTTATGTGAATGATTCGCGGCCTGCGATCAGCAGGGTGAAATCCGGCATCGGCTTCAGCTATCGCACGTCGGATGGAAAAACCATCACGGACAGCAAAACAGTCGCGCGCATACTGGCGATAGTTATTCCACCGGCATGGACGGATGTCTGGATATGCGCGTCGCCAAACGGGCATGTGCAGGCCACCGGTCGAGACGCCAAAGGGCGAAAGCAACATCGATATCATCCACGGTGGCGTGCGGTTCGAGACGAAAACAAGTACCAGCGGCTGGTGCAGTTCGCCAAGGCGCTGCCCTCGGTTCGATCGCGCGTCACAAAGGAGCTCGCGGCTGAGGGAATGTCGCGCGAACGGGTTCTGGCAATGGTTATTCGTTTGCTCGAAACCACCTATATAAGAATCGGTAACGAACAGTATGCCCGCGACAACGGGTCGTACGGGCTGACGACTCTTACCGACGATCACGTAGAGATTCGCGGAGCACAGATTCGCTTCAACTTCCGCGGTAAGAGTGGAAAGGCGCATAACGTCGAAATCAGCGACCGTCGGTTGGCCAAGTTGGTGCGAAAGTCGCGCGATCTTCCGGGCCAGGAGCTGTTTCAATTTGTCGACGAAAATGGTGACTCGCATCCGATAGATTCGGCAGATGTGAACGATTATTTACGCGACTGCGCGCAGGGAGAGTTTACGGCCAAGGATTTTCGTACATGGGCCGGCACGCGTCTGGCCGTACGTGCACTGGCCGGTGCGCGAAAGGAGAACGGAGACGGTGCGCTGCCAAAGGCTGCGCTGGTCCGAGCCGTGAAGGAAGTCTCCGGCTGTCTCGGAAACACACCAGCGGTTTGTCGAAAGTGCTACATCCATCCCATAATCCTCGATCTGTTTAGTGATTCAGCACAGATCGAACAATGGGACAACAGCAGGACGAGGGCTGAAAAAATACGCGGCCTCTCCGTTGAAGAGGCCGCGCTGGTGCATGTGTGCCCAGCATGGGCATTGGCTAGGAGGTGTAAGTCCTCTGGGGAGTTGGTCGCGACGACCCGAGCGAAACACAAGGTGGGAATCGTGAGAGACCTGCTGAA
>JBBSTN010000068.1:0-12199 GCA_038235845.1 Gemmatimonadales bacterium
AATCGGTGTCTCACGCGATGCCGACGGTGCACCTGCTCTGCGAATGGCACTGCAGACCCGTGAGCAGCACATAAGACGGGAAAAAGCCACAAGCAATGTCTGCACTGCCCAGGTACTTCTCGCCGTGATGGCCGGCATGTACGCCGTCTATCATGGCCCCGACGGACTTGTCCGCATAGCGGAGCGCGTACACTCGCTCGCGGTGAAGCTAGCGTCCGGCCTGGAGCGTCTCGGTTTTCACGTCACGCACGACAATTACTTCGATACTGTTTGCGTCGAGGTGGGATTGCACGGACAGGACGAAGTTCTGACCCACACAGGAGAGCAGGGAATGAATCTGCGGGTGCTCGAGCCGGGGATCCTTACGCTTTCCGTCGACGAAACCACGCGCGCGGAAGACGTTGCCGCGATACTATCCGCATTCAACAGTGGCGAGGCGCCCGATTTCACCCTGGACGATCTTTCGTGCGATGCGGATTGCCGCTACGACGAACGTTTTCGCCGCGTTACTCCTTTCCTGACGCACCCGGTGTTTCATCGTCATCGCAGTGAAACCGATATGCTGCGCTACATGCACTCGCTTCAGTCGCGCGACTTTTCCCTCGTGCATGGAATGATTCCGCTCGGCTCATGCACGATGAAGCTGAATGCCACCGCGGAGATGATTCCGGTTACCTGGCCCGAGTTCGGCGCTTTGCACCCATTTGCACCGGCAGAACAGGCGCAGGGCTACCGTGAACTGTTCGAGAAGCTTGAATCCGACCTCGCGGATATCACCGGATTCGCTGGCGTGTCGTTGCAGCCGAATGCTGGGTCGCAGGGCGAGTACGCAGGTCTGCTCGTAATCCGCGCATACCATGAGGCGCAAGGTAACGCGCATCGCAACGTCTGCCTTATTCCACAGTCTGCTCACGGCACCAATCCGGCGAGTGCGGTCATGGCCGGCTTTCGCGTCGTTGTAATCAAAACCGACACCAACGGAAATATCGACGTCGCAGACCTGAAAGAGAAAGCCGAACATCACGCCGAGCATCTTGGCGCTCTCATGGTCACGTACCCGTCGACACACGGAGTATTCGAGGAGAGCATCAAGGGAATCACCGGCATTGTGCACGCCAATGGCGGTCAGGTTTACATGGATGGAGCCAACATGAATGCGATGGTTGGCATTTCGCGCCCCGGTGATCTCGGAGCCGATGTTTGCCACTTGAATCTGCACAAGACTTTTTGTATTCCGCATGGCGGCGGTGGCCCGGGGATGGGCCCAATCGGAGTGGCTCCGCAGCTCCTGCCGTTTCTCCCGACGAATCCCGTAATTGAAACCGGTGGCGACCAGGGCATCGGAGCCATCTCGGCGGCGCCGTGGGGAAGCGCGAGTATTCTACCCATTTCGTACGTCTACATCCGACTGATGGGTGGAGACGGCCTCGCGCTCGCCACCAAGATCGCAATCCTTAATGCGAACTACGTAGCGAAGAAGCTCGAAGAACACTATCCGGTGCTCTATCGCGGTCAGAATGGCCTTGTGGCGCACGAATGCATACTCGATACCCGTAGCTTTAAGGGGAGCGCAGGCATCGAGGTAGAAGACATCGCCAAGCGACTTATGGATTACGGATTTCACGCCCCGACAATGTCGTTCCCCGTTGCCGGTACGATGATGGTCGAGCCAACAGAGAGCGAATCAAAGGCGGAGCTCGATCGGTTCGTGGAAGCGATGGTGGGCATACGTGGGGAGATCGCGGCGGTCGAGCGCGGGGAGGCGGATCGTCAGGACAATGTGCTCAAGCGCGCGCCGCACACAGCTGCTCACGTCGTTAGCGATTCATGGAATCGCGCGTACTCGCGGGAGCAGGCGGCGTATCCCACTCGCTCCACGCGGGCAAACAAGTTCTGGCCGCACGTCGCAAGGATCGAAAGTGCCTTTGGCGACCGCAACCTGGTTTGCGCATGCCCTCCGATTGAGGAGTACGCATAACGAACGCTTTTTTTTGTGCTCAGCCGCCCACTATTTCCTTGTACTGGTCGGCTGAGAGAAGGTTGGCATCGGCACCGCTCTCCATCTTCAGCTTTACCATCCAACCGTCACCGAACGGATCCGTATTGATTAGCGCAGGCTCACCGTCGAGTCGCGAGTTCACTTCGGTTACTTCGCCTGCGACAGGCATGAACAATTCGGAAACTGCCTTTACTGCCTCGACAGTGCCAAACACATCGTGCGCCTTGTACGTCGCTCCGACCTTGGGAAGTTCCACGTAGACGACATCGCCCAGTTCACCCTGAGCGAAATCGGTGATGCCAATGGTGACGACACCGCCGGAATCGGCCGAAGTGACGTACTCATGCTCCTTCGTGTAGCGAAGGTCGGCGGGAATATTTGACACGTTATGCTCCGGAAAATGAGATCGGTTATGGTTCGGTTATGGTAACGGCGTTGCTTATGGACGAGATCTGCGGCTCATGTCGGCCTTCGAACTCGAATCGCATTCGAGCAGTCGCGTCCAAAGCTCGGCCACTCGCACTGCAAGCTGATTGCGTGATCCGTTATTGTCGATGACCCAGGTGGCATCGGCGCGTTTCTGTTCCGCGGGCCACTGCGCGTTCATGACGGCCAGCGCATGCTCCCGCTTCATTCCGCGTGTTCGGACGAGACGGGAGAGGCGCACTTCGGCGGCCGCGTCTACCACGATGATGCCGTCAAACTCGTCTTCCAGCCCCACTTCGAAGAGCAGTGGAATGTCCGAGACGACGATTGCGTCTCCCCGATCGAGCGCCTGTCGAAGCCGTTCGGTCCGCAGACGTCCGACAATCGGATGGATGATCCGGACGAGTGCCGCGCGTTTTGCGGGATCGTCAAAGACGATTTTGCTCAATGCCCCGCGGTTTAATTCTCCATCCGGCTTGAGCACTTCACGTCCGAATTCTTTAACTACGGCGCGGTAGCCGGGGCTGCCTTGTTCGACAGCGAGGCGCGCAAGCACATCGGAATCGATGACCGTAGCTCCGTGTGCAGCAAGCATTTCGGCAACAGCGCTTTTCCCGCTGGCAATGTTACCGGTAAGTCCAAAGTGTCGCATCGGCGGGAAGCTACGCTACCCGCCGATTTGCTGCAAACTGAGTCAGTTGAGGCTTCGACTAATGCGCGACGTAGCCGACCCCGCGTCAGGCGGCGGCGCTATCATGCAGGTCGTCGTCCGACTCAGAGACCTGGCGTCGCTTCTCACGATTAACCAAAAGCTCCTGCACGACCCAACCCGCGCCACCGCGCACTCGGATCTGGTGCGGCGTGCAGCCCAGATAGCGTTGGCAGGTATTTCGGAATGCACTTCCCGATGGGAAATCGAGTGCGCTTGCTACACCATCGGCGCTTCGGCTACCGTCCTCCAGCATGCTCGCGGCAACGATGAGTCGTCCCCAGGTGAGCAACTGATGCGGGGGCGGCAACTGGGCGCCCTCCAGTCGTTTCGAAAGGAGACGTCGTGATACCGCTATCAGACGCGCCAGGCTGTCTGGCGTGAGTCGCTCGTGAGCGCGCGTCACCGAAAGCATAACGGAGTCTCTTACGACGCTTCTGAGTCCGGAGAGATGAGGCTTGAGCATACTCGACACACTTCGCGCTTCGGCCTGGTCGAGCAGGGCGGATAGCAATGCCGGAGTGTCGGATTCGTCGGCAACGATGAGGACATCGATGCCACAACGTCCAGCATCGAACATGTCGCGAGCTCGCTCACGTGTCACATCGATATACGCGACCAGGGCGGCACGAGGCACGCGCACCCGCAGCTGTCGCACCCGTTCGAAGTCTGCGCGACCGTCGACATAGAGGTCAAAAACCACTACGCTTACCGGTCCACGTTCGCAGGCACGGGTGAGTGAAGTCCAATCATCGCAAGGCACGAAGCGGTATCGATCGCGGGCAGCACTGCGTAGCCGCGCGAGACGTGGTTCGTGAGCGAGGAGTGTCGCGATTACTCCCATGCGACCATTCGGTTAGGTGAAAGAGCGTTCTGTTGCATCAGCAATTAGACGCGGGGCGTCGAACGTCGTCACGCATGTGACCGTGCGGGATTCTCCGCGGTCGCACGGTTGTGTTCCGGAGGGAGTTACACTTAAGAGTCCTATTGTCCCGGTCGATATTTACAGGAGAATCCAGCGCTAGCCATCGCGGTCCGCGATCACTCCGGGAATCCTTGAAGCTGCTTGGCGTGTACATGCAATACATCCCGATGGTAGCACTTTTCGGGAACAGCACGCGACGCTGCGCGCGGTCGATAAATGTCCGAGAAATGTTCGGGAATTGTCCATGGCCAAGGCTCGTAAACGGCGAAATGAAGGGTGAGCGTCCTGTGGAAGACAATGTGAATGAACTCATCGATGACGTTCGGATTGCGGCCGAATCGAGTGCCGCTGCTCAAATGGTTGTCTCTCTCGATTCTGGCGAAGTGCTATACGTCAACCCGGCCGCATCGAGGTTTTACGGGTGGAAAGAGGAAACGCTCACGGCGATGTTCATCGACGACCTCGATCCTGGTCTTCTGAGCGAAACGCGGGCGAACATGTTTGCGGCTGGGAGCGGGGCAATTGCGAGTGCAGCAATAAGGACTATGAGTCGCAGTCACTTCGTGTCGTCCGGCGACAGGCGTGACGTCGATCTATTCGCGGGAACGATGTCGACGAAGAACGCTGCCGCCGCACTGCTGCACGTTGTCATCCGGGAGTCGAAAGGTGCCGGGGGTGCCGGGGGTGTCGTCGTCGACAAAAAAACCGTCGAGAGCATAGTTCATGATTTCAACAACCAACTCACCGTTATCAGGGGAGTGGCAGCGCTGTTGCGCGAGTACGAGCGGGAGATCAGCACCCTCACGAACGATCTCGATATTATTGACCGCGCGACAGATCGGTCTGTGTCACTGTTGCACAGGTTGCGCGAACATATCGGCTGAGTCTGCGACAAAAGTCTGGCCGATAAGGCTCTCACCGGGTGAGGCTCCCGACGACTCCCAGCAATCAGAGCAGCGATTGCTGGGAATCGTCGGGTCTGGGGACTATGTGACAAGCGCGGCAGCGCGCCTCGTACGAATCGGCCGCGCCAATCATCACCACTGGCGAATTGTATCCCGCCGGTTTCCCCTCTATCAATCGCTGATTGCGGCTCGCCGGTGATCCGCACAACACACAGATCGCGTGCAGCTTGTCGACGACTTCTGCAACGGCCATGAGTTGAGGCATGGCGCCAAATGGTTCGCCGCGAAAGTCGGTGTCCGTTCCTGCGATAATCACCCGGCGGCCACGTTCTGCCAGGCTGGTCGCAACGTCGACGATTCCACTGTCGAGGAACTGCGCCTCATCGATGGCGACAACCTGCGCCATCGGGTCGAGTCGCAACTGAATCTGACGGGACGAATCCACCGGGATTGCCTCGATGGAGCGTTGGTCATGACTGGAAATGGAGAATTGTCCCGCGTATCGATTGTCGAGATGTGACTTGAAGAGCTGCACGCGCTTGCGAGCAATAGTTGATCGTCGCACCCGCCGCATCAGCTCCTCAGTTTTTCCACTGAACATCACACCGGCTACAACTTCGATCCAACCGCCCGACGTCTGAAAACCACCGTTCATGTCAGCTCTCTGACTCGCGGCTTTCCGATTGGGAACTGTCCTGATGGGGGTGGTCCGCGCCACTGTTCTGCTGGGTGCGCTCGATATACGCGGACTCAGCGTCCATGCTGTTTTCGCGCGGCGTTCGGCGCGCGTTGTTTAATCGTTCACCGCGTTCGGACCACTCGCGCCGACCTTCGGTTCTCTCCTGCGCAGGTCGATCGCCGAACGCGCGTTTGTCATCAAACGGACGACCCCCACGGTCGCTCCCACGATCGCCTCGCGCCCCGTAGCCGCCGCCACCGGAATCGCCCCGAGCACCGCCACCCCGTCCGGAGGCATCTCGTCCACCGCCATCACGGTTTGAGCTACCACCTGCGGCGTCCTCACGTCTCCCGCCGCCGCGTCCTGCGCCACCACGGCCGCCGTCGCCGCGTCCACCCGCGCGGTCGCCACCATGTCCTCCAGACCTGCCGCCGCGCGGCGCACCACGCCCTCCACCCTCGCCGCGCGGCGAACCGCCACTATCGATACGCGCCTCCAGCCTTCGTCCGCGAAGAGTCGCCGTGGACAAAGCGGCCACGGCCTTTGCCGCGTCTCCCGAATCGAGCTCGATCAGGGAATGCGACTCGAAGAGCTGCACCTGTCCAATCCGCGATCCGTCGATGTTCGCCTCGTTCGCCACCGCACCGACGACGTCGCCTATCCGCACTCCATCTCGCTTTCCGATTGCGAGGAAGATTACCGTGCGCAAGCCCGCCGACGACGCAGCACCTCGTCCCGCCAGATCGTCTCCCTGGCCGGCAAATGCAGCAATGCCACCCGGCTGCGCCTTTCTGCGCTTTTCTGCCTGCTGCATCTCTCTCATGCCACGCTCGTTCAGGCGAAGTGCCGCAGCCGCCACCTCCACCGGATCATGTTTTTCGAGCAGCGGAGCCAGCAGCGCCAGCTCGCTCGCAGTCGAGCCGCCTTCTTCGGAGATAATCCGTTCGAGAGAATCACGAAGCGAGTTGGCCCGACTTAGCGCTTTCTCCTGAACACTCCCGGAAACCCAGGCCGTCGCTCGCTCTCCGGCCACCACGCGAAACGCGGGAAGTTGCTCCGCGAGCAGGAGTGTAATGACGTTTACGGGCACCGCGTCCATCGCTTCCGCCAGCTTCTCTCGATTGTCCGGCGCGTCCCAGAGCACGACGAGCGCTACGTGCCTTGTGGAGGGATTGCGCACCACCTGAATCAATCGCTCGTCTGTTTCGGAATTCTCCGCGACGACGAGTCCCAGTCGAGAGAGTGCAGTGCGAGCGCTCTCTTCGGCGCTGTCGCTGGTAACCACAACCATCACCGAGGGTGGATCGACCGCGTCGAGAATGGTTCGCAAAGTTTCTGCCTTGCCGGCAGTGGTGGTCAGCGCGTATAGCGCGGACATCGCGAGCGTCGCTGCAGGCTCCGCTGCACGCTCTGCACGCTGTGGCGTCAGGCGACGAGGTCTTCGCAGCTGAGCCTCGATGAACGCTTCGGTTTCGGGCGAGTCTTCTTCAAGAGTCACCACGCGAGCGAAATCGCCCTCGGCGTCGGCGAGCAGCGCCTGAAGAGTGGGCCCGCCCCCGCTGCCCAGCACCTTATCCAGCCCGATCACAATCAGCGAGCCGAGCGACTCCAGCCGCAGGACGGAATCGGAGCGGAGCGCGAGGAGGCTAGCCGCTGTTCCGGCGACGACGGTGACCGGCGCCATCGCAAGCACCCGGCGGGCGCGGCCAACGGCTGTGACCGGCACCACCCGCGAGTGGTCGGAAAGAATCTCGCGGGCTTGCTGCGCCGCCATCATGGCCTGCTCGGGGGTTGCTGTCACTACCAGGCAGGACGGAGCTGCTACCGCTCCCGTTCCACGTGCCCGTTCCAGCGCGCCCTGCATTGCAGCCGACATTACGATCTCGTCGGGCGGCCCTTGCAGCACGACATTATTGCTGCGAGTCACTCCCGTGCTCTCAACCACTTGATCCCCGTTCACGCACCGCTCCCGTCAGTTGTTAGTCAGCTCTCGTCCGGTCCTTCAAGCCAGAAATCCGCGAATACCGCGTCTGCCGACTAAGTTTTTCATCTTCAAACTCTTCCGTCCAAGTTTGCCAGAGATCTCAAGCTAGTCGTCGCGAAGGACGTTCTCCACCTCGCAACCGCTTCATCACATGCCGCAAGTGTTTCGCCCATCCGATAACATCCTTCGCCTCAAGGAGTCCGCAACACTCGCAGTTGCCGCGAAAGCGCGAGAGCTCAAGGCGGCAGGTCATTCGATAATCGACCTTGGGGCCGGCGAACCCGATTTCGATACTCCCGAGTTCATCCGGCGCGCCGCGGCCGACGCGGTCGAGAAAGGCGCCACGCGATACACCCCGACGGAAGGCATCCCCGCACTTCGGGCCGCCATTGCTGCGAGCGCTTCAAAACCCTTGGAGAGGGCGCCAGCTTCGCACCCCGCAATCACTCCAGCCGAAGTCGTGGTTTCGAGCGGGTCGAAGCAGTCACTCTACAATGCCTGTGTCGCCTGTTTTGGCCCGGGAGACGAAGTGCTGGTGCCAACACCGGCCTGGACGAGCTACTACGAGATGGTGGGTCTGGCGCGAGCGACGGCAGTGCCGGTTTTTGGTCGGCAAGACAATAGTCTCAAGGTGACCGCGGGCCAACTTGCAGACGCCGCCACCGATCGCACGCGTGGCATCATGATCTGCTCGCCTAGTAACCCCACAGGCGCGGTGTACGAGATGGAGGAGCTCAGCGAGATTCTTGATCTGGCAGAGAAACGCGGCTGGTGGGTTATTTCCGACGAGATCTACCTGCGAATCGTCTATGGTGCACCCGCGCCATCGTCGCTCGAGGCAACGCGATCCCGGGACAACCTCATAGTCGTGAGCGGTGTGGCCAAGGCGTATGCGATGACGGGCTGGCGCATCGGCTGGACGATCTCGCCCGCGTCGGTGGCGAGGGCGATGACGGCATTGCAGTCGCATACGACGTCCAATCCCGCAGCGGTATCTCAGCACGCGGCGCTGGCGGCTTTGACCCGTACCGAGGAGGCCGACGCCGCCATCGCTGAAATGGTGGCAGCGTTTACCCGTCGCAAGAACGCCGTACTCGCTGCGCTCCAGCCCTATCCCTCCATCAGGTATATCGAGCCGAGGGGAGCCTTCTATCTGTACATGAACGTGGAAGGCTTTGAGGGTGCGGAAGACCCGGGCTCAGCTTTCGCTGCGCGTGCCCTGGAACGGGAACAGGTAGCAATTGTGCCGGGATCGGCCTTCGGCACCCCCAACTGGGTAAGGGCCAGCTTTGCGACGTCGGAAAGTATCGCCGTTGAAGGAATCACACGTCTCGCTCGCTGTTTTACGCAATCGGAGGGGGCCACGAAATGATCACGACAATAGTGCTTGTTCAGGCAGACCCGCGCACCATTCCCACCTGCGCGCGGGCGCTGGCGGAGATTCCCGGGGTGGCAGAGGTGTACTCGGTGTCGGGGGCGTGGGATCTGGTGGCGATTGTGCGCGTACCCGATCTCGAACAAATCGCTACCGTGGTGACGGAGGAGTTTGCCGCAGTGCCTGGAATAGTTCGTACGCAGACTCTTACAGCATTCAGGGCGTACAGCCGCAATGATCTCGAGCAGGCCTGGGATATCGGCATAGAGTAGAACCTGAGCCTTCAGCTCGAGGGTGTCGGGTTCTCCCGCGTCCCTGATATTGCGATGGGTTTAGCTGCCAGCGTCGGCTATCAGCCCGAGCGCCAGCGGTGCTGGAGGCTCCAAGCTGATGAAATGCTGAGCACTGACTGCGCTCATGACTCGAGGAAGAGAAATATCCTCCTTATAAGCTCACAGCTATCCGCACCGCTGGCGCTCGTGCTGATAGCGGACACTGGCAGCTCAACCCAGGGAAAGCTCTTTCTCGCCGCGGAGTCGATCAGTCATCCCTCCGCCACCAGCCGCTACTCGCAACGCCTCACAGCTAACGATTTCATCGCATTTCCCCCTAAAACACGCACCGGCGTCCGTCCAGCCTGAGCCACTCACGCCACACGTCGTTTCCGTACCGAAAAACACGCGTAAATCCCGGAAAATTTTTCTCTGGCTGCTTGAGACCAAACAGCAGCTCGGCGCGACCGTCGTTGTCCACGTCCATATAGTCGAGAAATTGAAGTCTCGGCGCAGATCCCCGATTACCCACGGTCATTGACGTCATGGTTGGGCGGTAACCGTAAACTCCTTCGTCCATCACGAAAATGACTTGTCTCGGGCGCGTTTCTCCGGGGGGCAACGTGTCGGGCGGCGGCACGGGATCGTCGTAAGCGACGATAATCGTGGGCCGTTTGCCAACGCCACTTGCGATTACGTACACCTGACGCTCATAGCGCGCCAACATCGCACCGGAAACGCCGACAGTTGGCGCAATAAGTGTCGGAATCGAGTAAAGCGCTTTCTGGATTTCCGCGCTGCTCAGCGAAGATACCGTATTGAGGGGCTTCGGTCGCTCCGACGTCAGAAACCGCACATCAGAGGGTATCTGCGCCTCACCTCGCGGAACAACATTTGGACAGCCGGTGAGAGTGTCGAGTGGCACCGACGGCGGCTCCCACATTCCTCTTTTCATCACCGTTTCGCCCTGAGAGACGCCACCTCGTGAGTTGAAAAGCTTCGCGCCGCTTTGGAGGTAAAGCAGGTCGAACGCACGCCAGCCGCGTGGGCTGAACGCGATCTCCCGAAAGCCGCGTTCGCCAATAGTCGCCAATGGAATCACCCGCTGTCCAGCGGAGTCACGCAAAACACGAAACAAAAACGTAGGCTTGGCCGCAAGCATCACACTGTCGCTTTGCCAGCCGGGATCGCCAGTGTCCTCCTTCAGCGCACTCTTGAATCGGTCGCAGGACGCGGATGACATCGCCGCCAGAGACAACGCGAGGCACAGTGCGATAGGTTTCGAGGCCAGGACTGATCGATGGAAGATTTGCAAAAAAGGGAATCTCAAGGTTGAACGAACTGCAGCTATATGGGCACGACGCTTCCATCCGTCCGATAGGACGAGTGATCGCCACGGAGCGCAATCCGAGCACCCCGCATGCCTTTCATTTTCGCGCCAGCGCCGACGCTTCCGTCGGAATCGGATCGATCGTAAGGGTAGATGGTCGTCCCTCGGCGGCCGGCGTCATCACAAGAATCTATGCGTCAATCACCGAAGCTTTCAGTTTTGGATACTTTGGTCATGACGACATGCTCACCAGCGACGAATTCTCGCCGGCGACAGGGCCGACTCAAACTCCGACCGCATCGGGTTCTGTGCCCGGTACCGCTTCCGAGCTTCGTCATTATACCGCACAGGTCCTCCGCCATGTTCCTGCGGAGCCTCTCCAGCCCGTGCCGGTTGGGGATGTTTTTCTTGCAGATGACAGGGATCTCTCGATAGCGCTGCGAATGGAGGGTTACACCCGGGGCGAACGCAGTAGTGGGATTCCCGTAGGCCTCTACGGTTCCGGGGCGGCACAATCCCCGGTGTACCTCGATGCCGATTTTCTCGTTGGTCCCGAAGCTGCGCATCTCAATATTTCGGGTGTCTCCGGGCTCGCAACCAAAACAAGCGCAATCGAATGGATGCTGCAGTCGGTGTTTACGCATTTCCCGATTCATCGCGGCTCAATCGCGGCTGTCTGTTTTAACGTCAAAGGGCCGGATCTGCTTTTCCTCGACCAGCCGGGAGAGATAACGGAATCGGACAGACTTATTTACCAATCGCTCGACGTGCCCGCAGAACCTTTTCGCGACGTGAGATATTTCGCGCCGTATACCGCGCGCGGAACATCGCTCAACACGTTGCGCACAAATGAGGCGCTGGCCGACTCCGTCGAACCACTCACCTGGGGAATATCGGAGGTTCTGCAGTACGCCGATGTTCTTCTCGACCGCGACGATGTCGACGCAAAGGCAGACGCGTTAATCGATTTCATCCGCGATAGAGTCGTCGGCAAGGATTTCGAGGAAAAAGGATTCAAGCAGCAGCACCGGGTAGCCTCTTTTGCAGACCTGGATGCGTGGTTTCGGGATGTCTTGCAGAAGGTGGAGAATTCGAGTGGCGACATCTGGCGAACCCATCATGCCGCGACGATTCGGAAAGTGCGAAACCGGCTCTCCAATCTCTCCACTCGTTGTGCAGGTCTGGTAACTGACGACGGCGCCGTGTCCGACCTTCCCTTCGGGAGCTTCACCGATCGCACGGTGTATGTGGTCGATGTAGCGAATGCCGAAGAAGTAGCACAGGATCTGGTCTTTGCCCGGGTTATTTCAACACTCCGCGAGCATCTCGAACGTCGCGATCTGGGTGTGGATCACGTGATCGTGTTCGCCGACGAGTTGAACAAGTATGCGCCAAATGACGGTCCGGACAGCTACGTCCGTAAAATGCTCCTCGACATTTCGGAACGCGGAAGATACCTCGGCCTGGTGCTATTTGGTGCACAACAATTCCGTTCGCAGGTTCATCGTCGCGTTGTCGGAAATGCAGGTACCACCATGTATGGCAGGATGGATGGAGACGAGCTTGCGACTCCGGGCTACCAGACATTTAGCGCA
>JBBSTN010000069.1:0-12154 GCA_038235845.1 Gemmatimonadales bacterium
CCGCTATTCGATTCACTGCGGGCGGCAAGGTCAACACAACGTTCGTCTCACGCCCCGGACGCAGGTCGACTGACGAAAACAGCTCACCGCTCCCGAGCTTTCTCGCCGTTATAGCCTGAGAACCGGCCGGCAACAACCCGACGACAAAGCGCCCTTCGTTATTTGTCCGCACACTGGTGTCGGCGCTGGCAACAGTTACCACCACCTGCGATAGCAGTAGACCGCTGGAACTCCTTACCTCACCACGCAATGTCGCAGTGCCCCGACGTTTAAACGCTACTTGCTCTCGGTTTAGGGCCGCTCGCCCGTTAACTGCAGGCTCCGCGGCGGATTCCTTCGCCGCCAGCAACGACCGACGAACACTATCGGAAAGCCACAGATCGGTACTGACAAGAAAATCGCGTCGGGAAATGCGCGACGTGGGCAGCAACAGCTCGGTTTCGCCACTCGACATCGTGATGGCATCCACCTCCACCGCCAGGCTCATGTCGGCTGGCAAACCGCATGCGTAGTAATTCCCCACGCTGTCACTTTGCGCGACGAGTACTGGCCGTCTGACATGCACATCGCTCTCGCTGGCATTGATATCGTTCCACGCGAATATCACGCGAGCTCCTTGCAATCGTAGTTCGTCGGCAGCGTTTACAACACTTCCATACACAATGCCGCTGTCGCCTTGGGCAGCGCGAGCGTTAGGACACAAGGATCGCCACATTGTAGCGAATGACGGTGTCGAGAACTCCACATCAACCGTAGTTCCGGGTATTACGAATACCTGACCGCCCAGAGTGAACAGGCCCAGCGAGTCGAGCGCGGGAGTGGAAAAGGTTACCGTGTGTGACCCGACCGGCACACTGTCGATCGCGAAGCGTCCGCTAATGCTGGTCACCGCAATTTGAGAAACACCTGACACCAGGACAGTCGCACCCACCAACGGAGCGTTGGTGAGACTATCAAAAATTACCCCGCTTATCCCCGCAGTCAGAGATGCTTTAGGCGAAGCTGGCGGAGCCTTTTGAGCCCCCGCAGGGTTAGCGAGCGCTATTGCACAAAGCAGGAGCGCAATACTCCTGGCGCTCACTGCGAGAGCGACGCGAGCAAACGTTGCACGAAACCGTCGACCGCCCCGTTTTCTATCCATCGCACCACCGCCACCAGATCATTTTGGGGGTCCACATAAATAAGGTTGGTTCCATTGCCCACATGTACAAATGCAGTTGCCGGTGCACTCGGCACATACTTGCGATCGGTGTTCAGAAACCAGTTCATGTAACCGTAAGTGGCCTGCGCTGGAGTAGGAGTAAGCGCCTGCGAGACCCATTTGTCGGAGAGAAGACGGCGATCTTTCCACTGCCCGCGTCTCAGCGTGAGAAGTCCAAATCGTGCCATGTCACGGGCATTGATGAACATTCCACCACCCCAGTGTCCACCACCACTTACCGATTGAACCATGCGACCGTCGAGAATGATCCACGAGTTGTCGTAGCCATACCAGCGCCAGGTGTCGGACGCGCCGATGGGGTCCATTATCTTCTCCCTCAGCACTTCGGGCAAAGGTCGACGCCACACATTGAGTGCTGCCAGGGCAAGCGCGTTCACCCGAACATCATTGTATTCGTATACACTACCTGGCTCGACGCGCGGTCGGGTCATCCACGTGGCAGGTGTTCCACTTGGACGGTCGGCCCACTCGGGCTTTCCCCAGAGCGTTCCTTCCCAGTCGCTCACCTGACGAAGCATCACGTCCCACGTCAGTCGCCGGTTGTGTGGCGACGCAAACGGAGTTATCCACCGACCGCCCACAGGGTTGTCGCTGCCAAGCTCGCCGTTGGATGAATTGACGGCGAGTATGGGGCCCACGTAATTGGCCACTGTATCCATAACACTCGCTATCAAACCTTCGTCGACAGCAACACCAATCACTGACGAAAGCATGCTCTTGGTGACGCTGTGGGTCATTTCCACCGCCGCCGGGTTACCCCATTCGGCCACGACATAGCCATGTCGAACGATCACTCCCGTCGGGTCACCACGTGGCGCGATTGGCCCGGTGGGAACCCCAAACGGCTCACGCCCGAAGGTCTGATAGTGATTGACGAGGAGATCACGTGGCGCCTTGGTCTCGCTCGCGATGGCAAAGGCGATTGCACCCGCAAGCTTTGTCGAATCAAGACCAACTTGCGCGGCGCGACGGTGCTCCCAGGCGTTTCCGGCGTCGGGATAATACGTGGGCGCAGAATTCGCCCGTCCCGCGGCACGAGTCTGGGCGCTGAGCGTTGTGGCCGAGCTACTGAAGGTTACTGTGACCGCAGCTCCCACCATGGCCAATCGAAAGAGCAGCTGCGCCGCACTAGTAGCCGAATGCGCTTGCCTGCTCATGAAATCGGCCCCGCGTTCTTCTTGTTCGGTACAATCACACCACCCATACCATGCGCCTGAAGCAGTGCGTTGAAAGCCGGAATATCACGGTTCTCCACGGTCTCCACTTCGCCGCGAAGTGACGTCCACTTCTGCTCGAGTTCAACAAGACGTTCACGTACGCCACGCGTAATAACCGGGTTACCCTCAACCTGGCCGAGAAGGAATCCGTACTGCCCGTTGATGCCATTGGCAAAGTTGATGATGTCCTGACCATTTGTTGCCTTGGTCGTGAGTCTTGGATCGAGCCCCTCCAGCTTTTTCGCCAGAGCGCCACCGGCCTTGGCAACTGTGTCTGCGCCCGGCACCGCCGACGCGCGTGAGACGAAACCGCTCACCTGACCCTTCATATCACGAACACGCACCACGGCATCGTGAATCTCGTTGATGCGATTGGAGAGCAACGTCGCCAGCGAATCGCGCTGTGCTACGAGCGCCGCGGGCGCCTGCAGACGCGGATCCTGCGTGACCTGGAAAGTCTGCGTCTGCACAGTGTTGCCGGCAGTCATCCGTACGCGATACTCACCGGGCGGTACTCGCGCCCCGCCCGAGGGTGCGCCGAATAGAACAATGCCCGCTATCGGCGTTGGCGACGCCCTTCTGAGATTCCACGCCAGTTTGTTTAAACCGGCTGTGGGAGCAAGTTTGTTGACCGAATCGCCGCGCGATGCAAAAGAACGCACGACGTTTCCTGAGCGATCAACGAATTCAATCTTGACGATGCTCGTGGAGTCCGGCTCCGAAGCGAGCCAGTAGTACACACTCGCGCCGTATGAAGGATTACGCCCTACAGTGTTTCTGCTGCCGCCGTCGCCGAATGCGAGCGTGGCATTCTCCGGTGCATAAAGATGCGCCCGGGAGCGCGCTACGCTGTCTGCCCGCTGTCGGACAACCGCGAGATCGTCCATGATCCAGAATCCGCGCCCCTCGGTGGCCGCGATGAGATCGTCATGCTTCACCTCAAGGTCGGTCACCGGCACCACCGGCAGGTTGCCGTAAAAGCGCGCCCAGTGTGCGCCGTTGTCATACGACAGATGCACAGACGTCTCAGTGCCGGCATACAACAATCCGGCGCGAGTCGGATCTTCACGCACTACCCGCACTGGCTCGCCCGCGGGCAAACCGTTAACGAGCTTCGTCCATGTACTGCCGTAGTCGGTACTCCGATACACATACGGTGACGGGTCACCCACCCGATCCCTTCGATACGCCACAATCACGGTGCTTGCATCGTGTGGTGAAACTTCAATCTCGTTTACCAAACCGTCGCCCCACGACGCTGGAGTAACGTTTTTCCAACTCGCGCCACCGTCACGCGTGAGCTGAATCAATCCGTCGTCGGTTCCGACATAGAGCGTTTTCGCGTCGTGCATCGACTCCCGTATCACGACAATCGTACCGTATACTTCGCCGCCCGCTCCCTCATTGGTTATCGGCGTGCCGCCCCAACCCTGTCGCGACTTATCATTGCGGGTGAGATCCGGTGAGATCGGCGTCCAGGACATGCCACGATCGGTCGTCTTGAAAAGCACATTGCCGCCGTGGTAAACCACGTTTTCATCGTGCTGCGATACGAGCACCGGCGCCGTCCAGTTGAAGCGATAGCGCGTTTTATCGGTGGGCTCCGTGAGATTCATTTCCGGCCACGGCATGATCGCGCGTGACAGACCAGTTTCCTGATCGAGTTCGTCGATGATTCCCTGATAACAGCCGCCGTACACGTAACGCGGGTTCTTCGCACTCACTCCAACATTTGCGCTCTCGCAGCCCGGCCCCTCGATCCAGTCGCGTATACCAATCGATCCGCCATCGGTGCGGGTCTTCATGATCACCGAGCTATTGTCCTGCTGGCCACCGTAAACCTTGTACGGGAAAGCGTCGTCGACCGCGACATGATAAAACTGCGCGGTGGGTTGATTGTCCTGCGTACTCCAGCTCTTCCCGCCGTCCACCGACACAGACGCGCCGCCATCATTGGCGTTGATCATGTATCGATTATCACTCGGGTTGATCCAGAGATGATGGTTGTCGCCGTGTGTGGCCTGCACAGACTGAAACGTGCGTCCCCCGTCGATCGACTTGAGCACAGGCGCGTTCATCACCCACACAACGTCAGCGTTCTGCGGGTCGGCAGTGATGTTCATGTAGTACCAGGACCGCGTCTGTATCAGGCGGTCTCCCGACATCAGACGCCAGGTCTTGCCCGCGTCGTCGCTTCTGAACAGTCCACCCTTCTCCGCCTCCACAATCGCATAAACGCGGTCGGGATTGGCCGGCGACACCGAAACGCCGATCTTCCCCATGAGCTTCGGCAATCCCTCGGTAAGTCTTGTCCAGCTATCGCCGCCATCCGTCGATTTCCAGATCCCGCTGCCCGGCCCGCCGCTCCTCACCTGCCACGGTGTTCGCTGGGTGTCCCACATCGCGGCGTAAAGAATGCGCGGGTTGGTGGCGTCCATCGTCAGTGAACTGGCGCCACTGGTGGAGTTCTCGCCCTTGAGAACCAGAGACCACGTGACACCGCCATCCTTTGTCCGGTAGATGCCCCGCTCCGGCGTGCCTTTCCAGCGATCACCCTGCGCAGCGACGTACACGACATCCGGATTATTGGGGTGGATGCGAACAGCGCTGATCTGTCGGGTCGGCGCCAGACCAATATGGGCCCAGGTTCGCCCCTGATCGGTGCTCTTGTACACGCCATCTCCGTACGTGGAGGACTGTCCACGCACCGAATGTTCGCCCGTCCCGACGTAGAGAACGTTCTGGTCGGACGGCGCCACGGCGATCGCGCCGATGGAATTAGTCCGGAAAAAACCATCGGAAATGTTGCGCCAGCTCCCACCTGCGTCGTCGGTACGCCAGAGTCCACCGCCAGCATATCCGGCGAAATAAGTCATTGGCTGCGAAGGAATGCCCACGGCTGCTGCCGCTCGGCCTCCCCGCGACGGGCCAAGGTTTCGCCACACGAGTGCGCTGGTGGAGGTCGAGTCATAGGACGCAACCGGTTGAGCAGGAAGGTTTGATGGAACAGCTATTGGCGCCGCCAGCAAAAGAAGCAGAGGCGCCACTTTCAGAGGTGAACGGGTCTGTGAACGGGTCCGAAAGCAGGTCATCAGTTGGATTGAATACATTTGTTCTGGAAGGGGGGCTGGAAGGATTCGGCTCGTCAACCGGCGGGGAGATCGCGACGGTCACCGGTGTCCGGCTAAGTCGCGCTATTCTCGCCTATGTAATTTCTATTACTGCGATCATCACACTCGCTCCATTCCGGTTCGCGTCCGCGCCTCTACATGGCGTCACGAGCATATGGACGGTGTCGGATATTGTCATGAATGTGGTGATGTTCGTGCCACTTGGATTTCTGTATCAGCTTACAAGGCCGAGGGGTGAAGCGTCACCTCTCTGGCAGGTGTTACTGATTGGTGCCGCGGTAAGTGCCGGTATCGAGACTGCACAACTTTTCGAAGCCACGCGGTTTACCTCGTTTTTTGACGTCACCACAAACGCCGCAGGCGCTCTGGTGGGCGCAGTTGCGCACCGGATAGCGGTACGGAGGGTGGAGGCGGCGCGGGCTGTCCGATCGCTTGCGCTGGAGCTTCCTCTCATGGGTCTCGTCTATCTTCTCGTGCCGCTGGCGTGGCTCGCGGGGCTGGCCAGTGCCGGAAGCAACAGGGCCTGGTTCATAGTAATTGTGGGGATGGTGGCCGGCTCTATCATGGGCAGTATCCATGCCGTTTATCCGCCTCGTCGGGCAAAGGCGCGTCTCGTGTGGCTGCTGGCGGGGTCGGCCGGCTGGTTTGCGATCGCGCTTCTCCCGGGTGGTATTCGTAGTCCGACCGTCATCATCGTCGGTCTGACGTTGACGGTGGGAGTCGCGTGGCTCCGGAGCATTGCCACGGCACGCTACCGCAGTGTTCGCCAGGCCGACGGCCAGGACCGACGATTCGAATTGCCCACCCTGCGTCTCGCCCTGCCCTTTTTCGCGGCGTATCTGGCACTTTCGTCGCTTTGGCCGCTGGACGCCGCAATCCCCGAGTGGTACGTGGGCTTCGCGCTTATTCCACCAATCGGTGCCGATTCGCGCGAGTTCCTCTATCGGGCTCTCGAACACGTCGCCGCTTTCACCCTCGTCGGCTACATCGTGGCGGAATTCCACGGCCGTGAATTGCGTCCATATAGCGGAATGATCTGGCGCGTCGTCGGCTGGGGTGGTGGAATTTCGCTGTTGCTCGAGGCCACCCGGGGTTGGCATCCGGATTACGGCGCCAGCGTGACAATGCTCGTGTTTACCGTGGGGGCGAGTGTGTTTGGCGGCTGGCTTTATCATCTCCAGAGAGAGCATGTTCTGGCGGTGTTGGGAAAGGAGTGAGAAGACTCACGCCCCACGTCGGAAACTCGAGCCTCCCTGAGCGAGCCGCACTCAATTCCACTTCTGCAATGCAAGTGGCGCCAGGTTCACATTCCCTCCTGATAGCACCGACACCACCCGAGACCCGGCCGGCAGCTTCACGAGCCCATGCATCAACGCGGCAATCGGTGCCGCCGCTGCGCCTTCGACAGTGAGCTTGCAACGCTCCCAGACCCACATCATCGCCTCAAAAATGTCGGTGTCTGGCAACGTTACAACGTCATCGACGAAGCGCTGCACGACGGAGAAGTTCAGCTCACCCACGCGCCTCACCCGAAGTCCGTCGATCACGGTATTGCATTCAATTGTCTGAAGCGAGCCCGCGTCGAGACTGCGCCGCATCGCTGGTCCGTCCGATGACTCCACACCAATCACCTTTATCGACGGGTTGAAGCTCTTCACCGCCATCGACACACCGGCAATGAGGCCACCACCGCCAATCGGCAGCACTACCGCGTCGACCTCCGGCCAATCCTGCACGATTTCGAGACCCAGCGTGCCCTGTCCGGCAATCAACTGTTCGTCGTCAAACGGGTGCATGTAGACGAGACCCTCGTCTCGCACCAGCTCTTTCGCTTTCTCGTTAGCTTCGTCCCAGATACTGCCGTGCAGCACAACTTCCGCCCCATATCCCCGGGTCGCCGCAATCTTGGCCGGTGTCGCGTTTTCCGCCATACACACTACCGCGCGCACCCCGTGAATCTGCGCTGCTAGCGCGACGCCCTGTGCGTGATTGCCCGCCGACGAACACACGACGCCGCGATCCTTCTGTTCCTGAGGCATAAGGGCGAGCTTATTCAACGGTCCGCGAATCTTGTATGAACCGACTCGCTGAAAAAGTTCAGCCTTTAGACGGTTGTCGTATCCGGTGATTTCGTCGAGCTGACGAGAAGTGAGAAGCGGAGTGCGATGTATATGCGGCGCAATGCGCGCGCGAGTCTCGACGAAATCCTGCTGGGAAAGTGTGAACATTGTCCGATGCTCGTGCGTGTAAGGTTTCGGTGGAGTTCTTGTGAGGGGCGAAAGACCCGGGCGGCAACTCCTCGGCCGCTCGGCATCATTACTTCGCCGGGGGCCAGCTACCGATCAATCGCCTCACATCCACGATCTGGCCCAGATGATACGCAGCGTGATCGACTGCAAGCAATACGGTGCGCAGATATGTCTGTCCGGTGCCGTTGGGAATCTTCGACGCTAGATCTACCCCGCCACTCACAACAAACTCCGCCAGAGCTGTGCGATCTCGGCGTATCGCATCGAGACTCTCGTTCCACGCGAGTTCATCCGCCGGAGCCGGATTCTCAGGCCAGTAATCCTTCGGCCACCGGAGGTCATTCCTGTAGTCAGAATTGATGCAGAAGTCGAGCAAGTCACGCTGTGCAATCCTTATGTGCTCGACCAATTGCCAGACGGAATGGGGGTGTCCGTCCGCCAGACGGCCGCTATCGGCATTCTCCAATCCGTTGACGGCTACATCAAGCGGCATATGCGCCTCTCCCCAATCGAGAGACGACGCAACAATGTTTTGCCAGGAGCTGCCTTCAGACATGAACCGTCAACAGGGAAAGAATATCATTTGACCGATGATGACCCGACCTTATTTCGAACTCCGATCCCGTCGCACGACGACCCGCTTACCCTTGATCGTCGTTGACCTCAGCGCTTCCATGATGTCCTCGGCGATCTCCTCGGGCACCTCGACAGTCGAATAGCCATCGGCAATCTGGATCGCGCCAATAACTCCGGCGTCGATACCCACCTCATTGGCGATGGCGCCAACCAGGTCGGCGGGACGCATCTTTGCCTTCCGACCCGCGCCAACCCAAAGTCGCGTCACGGCCCATTCGGCCTTTGCCCCGCGCTTCGCTCGCGGTGCGTCGGCAGGAGCTTCGTGTCGTTTTCGTTCTCCTCGCGCTGAGCCCTCCGCGTGATCATCTCGTGGTCGCTCGCTGCGCGGCCTTTCGGTTCGCGGGCGCTCACTTCTCGGACGCTCGCTTCGCGGTGTTGCGACCGGAATGTCCGCCTCCCCCTCCTCGTCCCCGCTGTCGCGCGTTTCCAGCAGCTTGACCGCCGCCGCCGCGACATCCATGATGTCGAACTCGTTGGCCAGCGATTCGACTATCGTGCGGAATCCGTCGAGCGAGCCTTCGATTATCGCTTCCCGTAACGATGCACGGGCCAACTCCATCCGCTTCGAGCGGAGGTCGGCGACCGTGGGCACCGTCGCAATGGATATTTTTTGCGAAGTCATCCGCTCGATGTTTCGCAGCAAACGGTGCTCGCGCGGCTCGGCCAGCGTTATTGCCACACCTTCGCGCCCGGCACGACCGGTGCGCCCGATTCGATGCACATATGCCTCCGCGTCAGCCGGCACGTCGAAATTGACCACATGCGACACATGCTTGATATCGAGGCCGCGTGCAGCGACGTCGGTGGCGATGAGCAGGTCGCACTTCCGCGAGCGAAATTTCTGCATTACGCGGTCACGCTGATCCTGAGACATGCCGCCGTGTAGCGAATCGGCTCTCATACCGCGAGCTGCCAGCTTCTCCGCCAGCTCATCGACCTCCGTACGCGTGCGGCAAAACACGATTGCCGAAGTTGGCTGCTCGAGATCGAGCACGCGCGCGAGTGCTGCCATCTTGTGCGCACGCGGAACCATGTAAGCCGTCTGCCGAACAAGAGCAGCCTCGCCGGCTGGCACCACATCGCGATCGATGGTTATGGTGACGGGATCATTGAGTTGACGTCTTGCGATAGACGCTATTCGAGGTGGCAGCGTCGCCGAGAAAAGGGCGGTCTGCCGAACCTTGGGCACAGCTTCGAGAATCGCTTCCAGGTCCTCGGCGAATCCCATATCGAGCATCTCATCGGCCTCATCGAGCACCACAGTCTTGACCGCCGACAGATTGAGCGCCTTTCGGCGAATCAGGTCGAGCGCGCGCCCTGGCGTGGCGATGATCACGTCGACACCACGCTTGATGGCCCGGATCTGGTTCTCAATCGATGCCCCTCCGTACACGGAGAGCGCCTGTACATGAAGCGGCTTGCCATACCGGTGAACAGCCTCCGCCACCTGCATTGCCAGCTCTCGTGTGGGCACAAGTATGAGCGCGGCGGTGCGAACGCGAGCGGGGGCCTCGGGCGTGAGACGGCTCAGCAGCGGCAGCGCGAACGCTGCCGTTTTTCCAGTGCCCGTGGCGGCTTGCGCAAGTACATCACGTCCTTCGAGCAACGGCGGAATAGCCGCCCGTTGCACGGGCGTAGGTTCTTCATAGCCAAGAGTAGCCAGTCCTTCGGCTACTCCCTTATGCAAACCGAGAGCGGCGAAGCCGCTCTCGGAAATTTCAGCTTCAAGCTTTCCTGCTTCGGTCACGTAACCTCAAGGAGTTCATCCATCAGAGTAAACACTGCTTCCCGCGCAACTGGATTCTTCATCGCGCCAAACCCGATGGCGAGTCGATCGTCGCTTTCGAGGGTTGCACGGGAACATGCATTGATCGCTTCCCGAGCCTGCTCGAGTCGCTCGCTGGGCAAAACCGACGATGCGCGCGGCAGGAACTCGATCTTCGGGCCACGACCTCGCATGGGGCGCGCTGCCCAGAACACCACATTGGAGCCAACACGCTGGAAGCTTACCACTCCCTTTGTAGACTCATCGTCGCGAAAGCGAAGAAGCTCCGGCCTCGCCAGACTCCACTCGATCAGTGCATCCAGCACCGCTACATAGCGGGGACGATCAGAACCGGTTGTATCCCGCCTCATTGCGGTAAGAAACGCATCGCGAGCAACAGGCAGCGTTCGACTCATGTACTCCTCCTTTAGGTACTCAGGTAATCCTTGAAATCTAGTCGATTTCTCACGTCGCTGAACCGAACGGATACCGCGAACCCGATTTGCATTGAAAAACAACCCATCCTTTTGACACTTGTGACGCTAATTTCTTAATGATGATCAGCAGGAACGAGCTATTTGAAGTACGCGAATCGGCAATCCAGGGCCGGGGCGCATTCGCCACCCAGAATATTCAGGCCGGAGTTCGGCTCATCGAATACACAGGCGAAAGGCTGTCTACCGCTGATGCGGATGCGCGATATCCGGACAGTGAGAAGATTCGACATCACACATTCCTCTTTGCCATCGACGACAATATCGTCGTCGATGCTGCCGTCGGCGGCAACCACGCAAGATTTCTCAATCACTCTTGCGCCCCGAATTGTGACGCCGTTGTTGAAGACGGACGAATCTGGATTGAAACGATACAGGACATCGAAGTCGGCGAAGAGCTGGTATATGACTACGCGTACACGCTCGATGAGCGTCACACTCCCGCAGCAAAGCGTCGCTATCCGTGTCGATGTGGCGCAGTCACCTGCCGAGGCAGCATCCTCGCAAAGAAGCGCTGAACTTCCAGGGTTCGAATGCAGTTGTCCGTTAGAAATTGAGTTGCGTTTGCATTACACCGCCAGGGGGCGTCTGCGTCCACTCCTTCTGTAACGCGCGGACATCATCGCGTATCGCGCGTAGCTGTGCGTCGGTGAGGGCGGTTGGCGCAGAACTGTCATGCATACGGGCACGATTCCTGGCGTTTCGTTGCCAGGTAGTGCTGTCGTCTTCACGAATGCAGCGCATGACGACATCACCGTCCACACGCATTTCGAATTCGACCTTCAGTTTCACTGATTGTTTGATCCAATGGGAGCCGGATCATCCACGGTTCTTTCATTCCGGACGTTGCCGGTGTTGAGAGTGCCGGCCGGTTCGAACATCACGAGTTCGACATCGTTCTCCGCCACCGGCCTGTGCTCCATCCCCCTCGGCACAACGAGGAAGTCGCCAGGATGGAGCTCGACGAAGCCGTTCCTGAATTCCATCCTCAGCACGCCGCTATGAATGAGAAAGAGCTCGTCTTCGTGCTCATGATGGTGCCAGATGAACTCACCTTTCAACTTTGCGAGCTTTACATGTTGACCGTTCAATTCACCAGCCACTCGTGGTTTCCAGAACTCGTCAATTTCTGAAAATGCATTTGACAGCGAAACTTTATCTGGCAAAGTTGTGCTCATGATTTGATTACCGAGTGAATACTACCTGGAGGGAACCTGGTTAGTTGGCGCCAACTGCAAGAACCGCCACATGATGCGGTCGGTCTGTTTTTCATCGCCCAATTCGAATGTGCTGGTGCCTGCGTCGACAAAGCCCCGCTTGCCGTAAAAGGCAATTGCTCGAGGATTGTGCTCCCAGACGTCCAACCACATCGAATCGGCGCCGGTCTCCATCGCTGTAACAAGCACTTCGTCCATCAATGCGTGCGCCACGCCGCCGCCA
>JBBSTN010000070.1:0-11845 GCA_038235845.1 Gemmatimonadales bacterium
AGGGGCGCGACAATCGATGCATCTGACTCGATTATGAACTTTGGTGTGTCAATACCGAGCTTACCCCAGGTGATTTTCTCGTTTGGAACTGCACCCGAGTAACCTCCAAAGCTCGTCGTCGAATCACTTATCTGGCAGAAGTAACCCCAAAGTGGAATCTGTTCCCGCTTGAGATCCTGATGAAGCATTGGTACAACGCAAATGGGGAAGTCGCCGGCAATACCTCCACCAATCTGAAAGAAACCGATTGTGCAATCTGCCGTTGCTTTCGTGTAGAACTCCGCCAGATAAATCATGTACTCAATGCCGCTGCGTACTGTGTGCACATTCTTTACGCTCCCGTCAATCACATGGGATGCGAAAATGTTTCCCGTTGTCGAATCTTCCCAACCGGGCACGATTATTGGAAGATTCTTCTGTGCTGCTGCGAGCAACCAGGAGTCTTTCGGATCGATTTGATAATACTGCTCGAGTTTCCCACTCAGCAGAATGCGATACATGAACTCGTGGGGAAAATATTTTTCTCCAGCGGCGTCCGCTCTAGTCCATTCCTCGAGAATGGCATTCTCGATTCGCCGGATCGCTTCGGCTTCCGGTATGCAGGTATCGGTTACGCGATTGAAATGTCGATCAAGCAGGTCTTGCTCGTCCTGCGGCGTGAGATCACGATAGTTCGGAACGCGCTCGTAGTGGTCATGCGCAACGAGATTGTATACATCCTCTTCGAGATTCGCGCCTGTACATGTGATCGCGTGCACCTTGTCCTGTCTGATCATTTCGGCTAACGACAGACCCAGTTCTGCAGTGCTCATGGCACCTGCAAGAGTTACCATCATTTTGCCGCCATTCGACAGATGAGTCGAATATCCATCGGCGGCGTCGATCAATGCCGCAGCGTTGAAGTGCCGATAGTGGTGGCGAAGAAAGCTGGATACGGGGCCGGTTGCCTTGGAGTCTGAATTATGCATGGCGCAATCTATTCAGCCTGCGGGTGCACGACGTGCACCGACGGCCAATCCACGCTTCAGCTGCTGACAGTTGTTGGAGACAACCTCAGAAACAGCCACCCGGAAACGGCGGCCAAACCCGCGCAAACGATCGGGTGACCTGTAGCCAATGCGAGAGCACCCAGCAGCGCCGTTGCTCCAACAAGAATCCGACCGGAAACGCCACGGCCGCTCGACGCGGCTGAAGGTATGCTCTTGACGGTCGAAACGTGCCCGCCCCCCAACTCCCTCTCGTCGAGAAAGCGCAGCCCCAGACGCAGCTGCACGCTCGGGTCGGTGATCGGGATTGACCGATCGGCTCCTGACGCATGTCCGAACGGAATGGTTAGCGCGGAGTCTTCCAGTAGCAGACGATCACCCGAAGCAACCTTGGTAGGCCCCGATTGGTCGGCCGAGAACAAAGACAGAAGCTCCCTACCCTCTTTTCCTCCCTCGGTGATGGCCCTGAGAAGAGCTCCGACGTTTCCCGGTCCACTACTGGCTTCAGGGAGGTTGTCGGCGGAGTTTCGCAACGTCGCGAGCAGCGCCTGAACCTGTGCTCCCAGACCGCGAACGGGATTCTCCGACTTGCCTTCCAATTGAGTGGCGATCTCCAGCACGAGCAGACGAGCGGTGTGCAGCACGGACGGTGGGAGTGAGCCGGAGAGCGAACCGTTACTGCTCATGGCGCGCAGTATCGCGCGCGCATCTCTTGCCACCTCCTCGGCTGGCAGAAGTGCGACGCGTGCACCAAAGCGCCACAGCATTGCACCCAGGGAATCAGTCGCGCTGGTCGGCCGTCGCTCCAAGGCGTCCAGGATGCTGGAGACAACGTTTGCGTCGATCGAAGCTTCGGCTAAACCGATCGACCTTTCGCTGCCGGGTGCCGGCGTTCCGAGCTTCTGCCGGGAGGAGAGAATCGCCTTCTGCAGAAGCAGCAACTCGTCGTCAGGAAGCTGCTGCAAGGCGACTTCCAGCGCGGCACGGGAACCTGCCACGTCGCCTGTGGCGAGCCGGGCCAGCGACTGAATCCACCGCAGCGCTACGGATTTCGGCCGCCGCTCAATGGCCGCTTCTGCAAGCTGTTCGCTCTCCAGGGACAGGCCGAGCATGAGCATCGCGCCCGAACGAAGATACCAGGCCTGTTCAGTGCCGCTGGCGCTTTCCCAAACTCCGTCAAGCGCAGCGAGAACTTCAGACGGCAACCGCCTTTGAAAAAGACCACGCGCCGCCTCGAGTCGAACACTCAGCTCAAGCGACGGCGTACGCATTCGCTGCACTACCTCATCGGAAGTGCCAAGAATGTCGTCCAGGCTCAATCCGCTTCGATCGAACGGAAAGATCCTGGAGGCGAACTCCGCGCCCGGCCGAGTGGTGACGGGCAGCGACGGGCGAAGAGTCGCCGCCGGGCGGGGTACCGTAATCAGGCCAGTGCCGGGCGCGCCAACTCGTGCAGGTGAAGTTTCTGACGACATTCTGCAGCGATCTCTACGAGAGCACTTTCAGCAGCACGTCCTCGTCGCAAATCCTGAGGTAAAGCCGCTCGGGGTCGTTCCAGCGATAGGGGAGGCCATTGCGATCGAGAGCGAGAAGACGGTGCGAATTGCTGTGCTCGTACAGCCGTAGTTCGCCCACGTCGTCGGGGCCGTTGGCAAAGCCAACAAACCAGAATGCGCTGGCGGCATCAGTGCAGTCCTTTCCAAATTCCGCTTCGAGCGCGAGTTCAAGTGGGCGCCAATCGGCGGGACGATATTGTGAATCGTGATTCATAGGTCAAGGAGGTTGTCCCTCAAGACGCCCTCATCTACTCCGCGTCACGATCCGTTACCCACTCGGCAAGCTCCGTTCGGTGCTGTTGCTACGCCGCGCTGCTGTTTAGACGAGCTTTCCTGGCGATAAATTCGACAGCCAGCTCGACGGAACGCCTGGCCTCCGGCATCACCGCCACAAAAAATTGCCAGACATGTGGAACGTGGTCCCAGATGTCGAGCGAAACGTCCACGCCCGCCGCCGTTGCGAGTTTCGCGACGCGGAGTGTGTCGTCGCGAAGCACTTCTTCATTGCCAACATGCATCATCAGGGGCGGCAGACCGATATAGCTGCCGTAGAGTGGCGAGAGACGAGGATCCAGCGGATCGGCATCCTTGGCGTAAAAACGCGCCGCCCGGCGAATGGTATCGCCGGCAAACATTGCGCACTTCTCTGAGTTTTCGTCCAGCGATTCACCGGATGCGGCGAGATCGGTCCAGGGGCTGAACATCACCACGGACGAGGGCAACGAAATCCCGTCGTTGCGAAGCGACATTACCAGTGAGAGGGCCAATCCACCTCCCGCCGAATCTCCAACGATGGCAATGCGGCGCGAATCGATTTTGCGGTCCTCGATGAGATACATGTATGCCTCTCGCGCGTCGTCGAAGGCGCCGGGGAAGGGGTGCTCGGGAGCCAGTCGATACTTGGGCACGAAGGCGGTCGCCGATAAACGGCGAACGAGCGCGCCAACGAGTGGCCGGTGTGTTTCAGGCGAGCAAGCGATGAATCCGCCGCCATGGAGATAGAGCAGAACCGGTGTTCCATCGCCACTGTCGGGAGCGGTGAGGATCTCACCGCCCGGCCATCTGCCGTCACTCGGAACCTGGGCGAGTACGGCTCCCGTGCTCCGGGCCATGAGCCTGCGGGCAAATTTGGGCTTCCCCATATTGAGGCGAACCCACGCCGGGTCGATTGGAGAATGCGCGTGCGGACGCATTCGCAGTCGCACGAGTGCATTTATCAACCGACATTGCCAACTGACGCTTCTACGCGCTGACCTGTTTCTCCACCCGATCGCGGTAGTGTCGACTGAGACGAAGTCGCGTTCCATCCTCAAGGATGACTACGTAGTCGCCGGAAATCCACTGCTGCATTTCGCGAACGCGATTGAGATTGACGATCGTAGAGCGATGAATTCGGGCGAACAGCTCCGGATCAAGCGTCTCCTCCAGGTGGCTGATCCTCTCCCGGATGGTATGAGAAGATTTTCCCACGTGCAGCCGGACGTAGTTCCGATCTGCCTCGATCCAGTCGATCTCAGTGGTCTTGACGAAAAACATGCGCCCATCGTGCTTCACAAGTATCCTGCTGGCGTGGCTTGGCGTACCTGGTGCGCTGTGTGACGACGCTCCGGTACCGGGCCCATTTTTATGCGCCCTGCTGGCGGAACCGTTAAAACCGGACGAGACGTGGGAAACCGTGCCGGAATCGCCAACGCCGATGTCGGCGCTGTTTCCGTTGGCGGAGGACGATTCGGGAGGGTCGACGGCAATACGCCTGACAGTATCGAGAAGCTGTTCAAGTCGATGGGCGGCCGCTGCGTTTGCCCGCTGTGTTCGGGCCCGCTCAAAGGCAGCTCTGAACCTTCCGGCATCGACTGGCTTGAGTACGTAATCGACGGCATGGACGTCGAAGGCCCTTTGCGCATGTTCGTCGTATGCTGTTACGAACATCACCATGGGAGTGAATTCAGCAGCAATTTCCTGGAGCACGCCGAAGCCGTCCAATTCGGGCATCTGAACATCAAGGCACACAAGATCCGGACGGAGTTGCTGAATCAGCGTGACTGCCGTGCGGCCAGTTTCGGCTTCGCCCACGACTTCGACATCCGCCTCTCTCTGCAATAGTCTTCTCACGCGCTGTCGCGCCAATGACTCATCGTCAACTATCAGAACGCGCACTTTGCTATTCTCCGCCCCCTGTCTGATCGTCACGATGCACGTTATGCGTTAACCGCATGAGGTGCTTTCCGCGCCGGGAGGATCGGCGCAGAAAGTAAGACGCGTGACGAAAAATGCCTTCTCCACTTAGACGTTCGTTATGACCGATAAGGTGGCACCGACACAACGTTTGACAATTGCCGACGAAGGTGAGCGCTACAGACGGCTGACCCGCCTGATCTTTGCTGTCATCTGGTTTATCCCAGCGCTCCTTGCGACACTGCAGTGGATGCTCGTGGCCGACATCCCTGAGAAGAACTACGGATTCCTCACGGTTTTTGTTTGGCAGGGCGCCGGATGGCTTCTCTGGATAGTCTGGTCGCAGATGATCCTAACGCTTGTTTCAGTTGTGCCGCTGGGAACAGGGAGGACCGCCCGATGGGTCATGGTGCACGCCGCTGCGACCCTGCTTGCATGTGCGGTCAACTCGCTCACTATAGCCTGGATGGACCACACATTTTCGACTGCTCCCGAGCATCCGTTTTCGCTGGATTTGCGCACTGCGCTCATCAACAATCTGGACTTCCAGCTTGTTCTATACTGGGCCGTGCTGGGCGCGGCATACATGGTGGAGTATGTACGACGATATCGCGAGCGAAATCGGGAGGCGGCGGAACTTGAACAGAAGCTGGCGCGCACGCAGCTGGACGCGCTACGCATGCAGCTCAATCCACACTTCCTCTTCAACGCCCTCAACTCCGTCGCAGAGCTGATGGAAATGGATGTTGACGAGGCGCAACGCACGCTGACCCGCGTAAGCGATCTGCTTCGTCTCTCGCTCCGGAGCGCGGGGAGTTCAGTAATTCCTCTCTGGCAGGAGATCGAGCTGGTGGAGCTCTATCTGCAGATCGCGCGAGTGAGATATGGGGGAGGCCTGGAGGTCGATCTGGACATCGATTCTTCCACCGTAGACCTGCAGGTTCCGAGCTTTCTCCTCCAGCCGCTGGTGGAGAATGCACTGAAGCACGGTCTCGCGCCGGGTCACGGCGAACAGAGCATTCGGGTAGTGTCGCGTCGATTGTCGAACACGCTCCAACTGATCGTCGAGGACAACGGTCGCGGTCTTGACGGGAGCATGACAACCAGCGGACGATTCCTCGCGGCCACCCCTGCGATCGACGGACTTGGCATCGGCCTGACCAACACAAGATCAAGGTTGGCGATGTTATATGGAGAACGTTTCGCCTTCCGGATGAACAATCAGGCCGACGGAGGGTGCCGGGTCGAAATCCGACTCCCTCTGGAATAAAGAGGCTATCGGTGGCCGTGATCTCATGAAGGCATGCCGGTGTATTTTTAACCATGTTTAATTCTCCCTCCGCAGCCGGAAAGCGCGCCGCATCAGTTGTCGCCGTAGTCTTTATTCTGCTTGCAACGCCTTCCTCTTTACCCGCGTGGGGCGACGCCGGTCACCGTCTGATTGGGCTGGCTGCCGCCCGGAAACTTCCCCCGGAGATGCCTGAATTCTTCCGCCGCGCAGCCCAGCAACTGGCGTATCTCAATCCCGAGCCGGACCGATGGAAGGATCGGGCGGAGCGCACGCTCGACCCGGCGCTCGAGGGGGGCACATCGCCCGACCATTACATCGATATGGACCTGGTTCCGGAGAAAGTTCTGCGGGGTGCCCTCGCCGCTCCCAATCGTTGGGCATATGCAGACTCGCTCCGCGGCGCTGGTGTTACGGCAAACAGCATGGGGTTATTGCCCTTCGCCATTCTCGAGCTTTCGCAAAAGCTACGCGGTGATTTCAGACTCTGGCGCATCGCGCCTGACTCCACAACGAGAAACTGGATCGAACAGCGCATAATCGACGATGCGGGCATACTTGGCCATTTCGTGGCGGACGGTTCCAATCCGCACCACACCACCAAGCATCACAACGGATGGATTGGCGAGAACAAGAAGGGATATACAACCGACAATCGATTTCATTATCGATTTGAAACGCAGTATGTTCAGGCCAACGTGGCATTGCCGGGCGTGCTGGCTCTAGTGCGCGATAGTGCGCGTGTGATACCCGACTACCGCACAGGAGTGATTGCGTACCTCGACGAAAGCTTCGCGCAGCTCCTTCCGCTTTATGAGATTGAGAAGACGACTCCATTTCAGGCGGAGACGTCAACAGCAGCACAGAAGGTGTTCGCATCGGCACGATTGGCGGCAGGTGCGGAAATGTTGCGCGATATCTGGTGGACTGCGTGGATTACCAGCGGTCAGACCGTACCAACTGCACGTTGAACGCTGGCACGACGGATGAAAATTACACGAGACATTTGAGAGCCATTCGCATGAATAATTCCACGGGATTGACGATAGGTGCAGTCGTGCTTGCAGTCGGAATCGCCGCCGGCGGTTACCTGGCAGGGCTGGGTGTGTTACGAGCGCGCACCAACGATCGTACCGTTCTTGTTCGGGGACTATCAGAGCGAGAGGCCAAAGCTGATCTTGCGATCTGGCCGCTGCGGCTGATCGTGGCTGATGATGACCTTGCTCGCGCCAACGCCACGCTCGAGAGAAACGTGGCACAGACCCGTTCCTTTCTCGCCACACAGGGCCTCACCGGCACAGAAAGCGAAGTTACTCTGCAGGAGTTTTCAGTACAGGACAATCGTGCCAACGGGTATCAGGCCGGTAGCAGGTACGTGATAAGACAGACCCTCGTAGTTCGTTCGACGAAAATCGAGTTGGTGCAGTCTGCGAGCCAGCGTGTGCCAGAGCTGGTCAAGGATGGCGTGGTGCTATCATCGGGGCAGGAGTACGGGGGTGGCGGGCCGACGTTCGTTTTCACGGGTCTCAGCGATATGAAGCCTGCGATGATCGCGGAGGCGACTGCTCGCGCGCGCGAAGGCGCAGAACAGTTTGCCACGGATTCCCGAAGTACACTTACCGGAATACGCCGCGCGTCGCAGGGATTGTTCGAGATTCTCCCGCGCGATCAGGCCCAGGGAATTTCCGAAGCGAGTCAGATTACGAAACGGATACGTGTCGTGACGACGGTCGAGTATGGCCTCGCAAACTAGCTCGAAGGTTTGATTGATGAGCTCCATTCCATTTGCCTTGCTCGCCGGTATGATGCACGAGCTCCGCACCCCACTCGGCCCTATAGGCGGATACACTGAGCTGCTGCAGATGGGTGTGCATGGAGAAGTCAGCGAGGCTCAGAACGATCTCCTGCAGCGAATAAAGCACAATCAGCAGCGTATGGTGGCATTGATAGATGCGTTCATGTCCTACGCGGAGACATTATCGGGCAAGAGAACGGCAGCTATCGAGAAGACCTCGCTGTCACTGGTGGTGGGGAGGGCAGTTGAACGCCATAACGGCGAAGCACAGCGTCGCTCCATCGACATCAGGTCGAAGTGTATCAGTGACTGCGATGTAATGTCGGACCCACAATTGCTGGAACTGTTGTTGGGTGAACTGCTGCACGATGCGATTGGTACCACGTCCGACAGCGGCAACATTCATATTCTTTGCGAGGCAGACGAAGAGTCACTGATCTCGGTAGAACTATCGTCCAGCGCCCAGCCGCTGGTAGCTGGCACATGGGAGAATATGTTCGAGCCATTCAGTCGCGAGTCGAAGGTCGGCGTAAGCTCAGCTGCCCTTCACTCCCTGGCGCTTCCGCACGCACAATCACTTGCACACCTCCTCAAGATCAAGCTGAGAGGAGTTCCGTCCGAATCCCGCCGACGGTTCCGGCTCTCTATCCCGCGCACAGCGAGCTGACGGCTACAATCAGCCATGCGTAGGACTACATTTCAAATCCGGGCCGCTATTGTCGAGTATTAGACCGATTCGTTCGAGCCTGGATGCAGTTCCCCACTTCGATCTAGCCCCGCAAATGGAATATCGTGAAGCAGCGAAGGACGCTGCAGACAACGACTCAGCACTTTCTGATGGTAAGGCTCCGCTGGTGCTGGTAGCCGAGGATAACGATGACAACAGAATTATCGCCGCGACTATCCTGAGGCACTCGGGCTATCGGGTGGCGGAAGCAACCACTGGCTCCGAGGCGCTGCACCTTGCCCAAACAATGGTACCGGATCTGATTCTCATGGATGTCGGCATGCCAGACATCGACGGATGGTCAACCACGCGCTCATTGAAAAGCGATCCTCGTACACGCGACATCGTGATCGTGGCATTTACCGCTCACGCTTTGCCGGGCGATCGCGAACAAGCTTTGCAGGCTGGTTGCGATGGATACCTCGCGAAGCCGGTCGAACCGGTAAGATTGGTTCGCGAAGTTGCCAAGGCGTTGTCAAATGCGCGATCCGAAACTTGATTCTCGAAGGATGGATCACCCTCGCGCTTCATACGAACAATTTATAGGCGCTCCGGCGCTGACTCGGGCGGTCGAAGCTTACTAACCAGATGAAACTGGGGAAATACCTTGCACGCCTCGGCTACGGATCACGCCGAGAGGTTGAAGAGCTATTTCGGCAGAAGCGAATACGAAGCAATAGCGAACCGCTGGCATTTAACGACGAAGTTGGTAAAGATGTGGATCATGAAGATGTGAGCGTCGATAGCGAGGTGCTGGACGCACCCCCTGATTCAGTGGTGATGCTCAACAAGCCTACAGGTTTTGCCTGTTCCACAGTTGACGTGCATCCGGTTGTTTACGACTTGCTACCCGCGCGATTTGCCAGACGAACACCAATCATGGCTCCTATCGGTCGTCTTGATCTCGACACCTCAGGTCTTCTTCTGTTCACTGATAACGGAAGTCTCAACCATCGAATCACATCGCCGCGGAGTCATCTTGAGAAGACTTACATCGTTACACTTTCAGAACCACTACGGGGCGACGCGGGCGACCTCTTCGCCAGCGGTGAATTGAAACTTTCTGGCGAATCGGAAAAACTCCGCGCCGCTTCATTGGAAGTGATCACACCAACGCAGGTGCGCGTCGCAATTTCCCAAGGTCGCTATCATCAGGTGCGAAGAATGTTTGCTGCGGTTGGCAACCACGTTACCTCGTTGCACCGCGCAGCGATTGGAGGTATGCAACTTGGCGAGCTGCCGACAGGTTCGTGGCGAGTGCTTTCTGCCGGGGAGCAGCAGGATATTTTCGCCTAGCTCATTCGAGATCCTTCTTGACAGCCTGAAGCACCTTGAATCTTTGACCATCATGCAGCACCACATAGTTTCCAAACACTGCCTGCAACATTGATTCATACGGCAAAGTCCTGTTTGCCACGATCTGGAGATCACCTCCAGGCTCGAGTACCTCAAACGCCTCAAGTATAAACTGCTCCGGAACTACCAGGTTTGTTGCTTTACCAATGTGGAACGGAGGATTACTCAGCACAGTCGTAAAGATTTCGTTCGTTACCGCACTAGTTACATCACTCGCGACAATGCGCGCCTTGTTCAAACCAGCCTTCCTCGCTGTCATCTCCGCGCATCGCACGGCCTCGCTGTCTGCATCGAGCATACACAGCGGTTGCCCTGAAATGCGGGAGGCAATAGTACCCACAATGCCGCTACCGCAGCCAATGTCGAGCAGTGAGCCCTCACCCCCAACCCGCATGTGTTCCGCCAGCAGATTCGTTGCTTCGTCTGCATGTTGCCAGGAGAACACCCCGGGTCTGCCGACACTCACAACGGATTGACCACGAACTTCAATCAGGCTTTCAGAAAACGACCCAGCGTCGAGCATAGTATTCTGCAGCAAGCCTGGATCGAGCGGCTCAGGTCCACGTTTTACTGCACGAACCAGGTGGTGTCCGTCTTTTTGCGCTAGCATGACAGTAGCTCCGAACAGCTTCTTCATGGTCCGTATTGCGGGCTTCACTCCTTCGTTTGTTGCTCCGGAGACATAACAGATTCCGCCTTCACGTAAAAGCCTGAACGCATCGACAAGAAGTTGAAGCTGAGACAGACGATCATGCGGCAGTCGTATGGCAACGACATCAGCATCGTTGATGTTGACAAGCACATCGTGAGCGCCTGCAAGGCCGTGGGAATGAAAGACTTGACTTCGGTCAATGTCATTCAATTTCGTGGTGCGAGCGGAGGCTTCGACAGACACAATGTTGCGGTCTGTCAGTGTGATCCGCTCCGCCCCAAGACTTGCGGCAACAGCCCCGCTCAAGCCATTGCCGCAATTCAGATGCACGAAATGATCACCCTCGGCGATCCGCAAATGTTGCGCGATCAGCATTGCCGAAGTGTCTCGGTTTCCATGAGCAAATAAACCGGGCTTGGTGGCAACCTCGAACGAATGTCCTCGCACTACTGCGACGTCCCGTTGCCACTTTTTATATGCAGACTGCGTCGCAGATCCGTTCAACGCGGGCCTGTTGTCATGGATATGGCACGGCACACATACAGGAATTCAACGAATTCAACGAGTTTACCGTCACGGCTCGCGCTGAACGGCTTATCGAGACGGTGGCTGAGCAGCTCCGAGGCGTTCGAGGAGCACGCCGAGCTGGCGTATCTCCTCGCCATAGCGAGCCCAGTCGCCTTGTCGCTGTGCATCCATCGCAGCATCGAATCGACGCTTGGCTTCTGCTAGCATCGAGGACGTTCCACCATCAAGCTGCCTAGTCGGAGACGAAAGCTCGGATGGAGAAACCGAGCTAGCACCGGACGAGTCCATGGCGGCGACAACCGTTGCCGGTCGCCCGCCGTCGACGTTACCGCCAAACATGTCAGAGAGAGCTGACTCGAGCGTCTCTCTCATGATTACCTGATTCTGATAAGCTACAACGACACGCTTGAGCTCTGGAATCGCTCCACCTTCCGCTTGCAGGTACATCGGCTGCACATAGAGCAATGACTCTTCGATGGGGATCACGAGAAGATCACCGCGTATAACCTCGGACCCGCGCTGATCCCACAACGAAACCTGTCGAGCAATATCGGTGTCCTGATTGATTCTATTCTCGATCTGTCGCGGCCCGAATACGAGGCTCTGTCGTGGAAACCGATAGACGCGAAGCTTTCCATAGTTCGGCGCATCATTTCTGGCTACCATCCACGAGGCAAGGTTGTCCTTTCCGCGCGGTGTAAATGGCGCCATATAGATGAACTCCGCCTTTTTTTCATCTGGCAGTCGCATGATCATATGACGCATGAACGGCACGCTCTGAT
>JBBSTN010000071.1:0-11812 GCA_038235845.1 Gemmatimonadales bacterium
AGGAGGCTCCCAGCTGATGGAAATGCTGGACACTGAAAGCGCTGATGACGATCGTAAGTCAATATCTCCTTACAAGCTCACAGCTATTCGAACCGCTGGCGCTCGTGCTCATAGCCGACGCTGGCAGCTCAACCATGCGCGATTTCCGGGAAGAATCGCCCAAGGTCGTCAAGCTGACCGCGGACAGCTAGAGCTACCGGCTTTCGCTCCGTGAAAGCACACTGAGTCCGGCGAACAAAGCTCGCGAATTAGCGCCAGGAGTTGGCAGGGAGGTGCCAGCGACGAGGGGTTATGCACATCGAGTTTTGCTGGTGCGAAGACATGCCGACGCTCTGGCGATAAACAGCTCTCCCCCGGGTTCTGCTTCCAGCGTCGGCTTTCAGCACGAGCGCCAGCAGTGCGTGGAGTCTTCAGTCTTTTGATGGAGAATCTTTGGGCGAAGCAGCACGGCATCAAGGTGTAAACCGCGCGCCTGTACGCGCGCGGGGGATTCTGCTCCCACGAAGCCAGAATCGAAGAGGGCGATGCGCATCTTTTGTAATTCCTATGCGAGGTCCCACCATGACCTCCTTGTCCTCCAGCTGCGTACCCTCGACAATGGAAAGCCTGCTGCCCCCGGTAAGCGGTTCTCCGTCAAACGACTTGTCGATAGCAAGCGCAGCGCAAAGCTTTCCGGGGCCGTTGCATAACTCATAGTCCGTGCGCGCTTTCGGTCGGCGAGCACGCATCTCGTCTACACCCGCCAACGGCTCGAGAGCACGAATGAGCACTGCGCTACCAAAACCTTCTTCCCTCGTTACTGCATTTACGCACCAGTGGATCCCGTAGCTGCGATAGACATAAGCAGTACCTGGCGCACCAAACAGATTCCATGTGCGTGCTGTACGACCAGCGGTTGCATGACAGGCCAGATCGTGCGGGCCCAGGTACGCTTCCGTTTCGATAATTCGTCCAGCAATTATGCCGGAGTGTTCCGTTGCCAAAAGCACCGCACCGAGGAGCTCACGCGCCACAACGGCCGGATCACGATCGTAGAAGGCCGCCCCCATGGGAGCGGCCTTCTCGAATTCAAACACTCTCAACCTTCTCTCCTGAACTCAGCTCTTGCCTGCAGTCTCCGCGCTTGCGCCCGACGGGGATACAGATTTTTTGGCCGTATTTTTTGCAGCGCTTTTCTTGCTGGCGGTCTTCGAAGTTTTCTTCGTAGAGCTCGCCTTTTTCGCAGAAGATTTGGTTGTACCGTCGGGCTTCGAGTCATTCTTTTTGGCCGCGCTGGCTGTGGCCGTCTTGGAAGTAGATGCGTCCGACGACTTCGCTGCCGTTTTACTGGCAGTTTTACCTGCACTTTTGCCGTCAGTTTTGCTGGCAGTTGTTGTACTCGTCTTCTTCGCCCGCTTTCGCGGTCGCGCTTCCCTCCTGGCTGGCGACTTTTTCGTAGCGGCGGCTGTCTCCACTACTGCATCACTAGCACTACCCCCGCTTTTCGGGGCTGTAGTTGCGGTGGTTTTGGCAGTCGAGGATTCTGAACCACCCGCTGCGACCGTACTTGCATCGCCCGTCGGCGCGTCATGCGATGCGTCCGTCGACGCCGGCGCTTTCGAATTGCCGGACGAGTTGCCCGTTGAACTTGCAACGCCCGCTGTGGTGCTTGCGGAGGCAGTCGCCAACGACGGCGAACCCGCGCGCGGTACTACACCCACCATCAACAAATCTGCCGGCGGAGCGCCGCCACGACCACGCGAAGAACCACGTGGAGAGACGCCGCGGTGCGACATGCCTCGCGGCTGGGCGGGCGGCGCGTTTGCCGCTTCGGTGGCTTTGACGGCATCCTCAGCGCTCTTGAGCTGCTCCACGATGGCTGGCGCATCTGCCGCACGTGCAACCTCAAAGTCGTCACCGCGCCGACGCAAATCGATCATGCCCGCATCGTGCGCATCCTGAAGCACACGCTCCAGAAAGCGCGCGGAAAGTGAGCGGCTGTCTCGGCCCAGCAACTCGAATGCACGCGTGCGCACAGCGCTGGCAACCGTTGTGTTTTCGCCGTCGACAAGTGATTCAACCGAACGACGAACGAGATCGAACGCTTCGTTGCGAGTAAGGAGCTCACCGGTCTCACCGATTTGATCGCGATCGGACGAAGCGCGTGTGCGGACCTGCGGAGCTACTTCACCTTCGGAAGGTGACGCTTGGGTCGCGACGCTGTGCCCGCTGCGCATATCGCTCGGTGCGGAGTCCCCATTCTCGGAGTCTGAGCGCTCTGCACGCTCGCGTCCCCTTCCACGGCCACGTGAGCGGCCTCTTCTGCGACTTCGCTCTGCGCCATCAGCGTCTGTCTCAGATGCCGTTTCAGATGCTGTCTCAGCTGCTGTTTCGGCAGCGGCGGTTTGCCCAACATTTTCCTTCACTTCGTCAGACGAAACTTCCGCGACCGGCTCAGCGGCTTCACCCGTACTCCGCTCGACACCAGCGCTGCGCGAAGTTTCTGTCGCAGAAGTTGCTTCCCGCTCTTCGTCATCGGCGGTTCGGTCGGCACCGGAATCGCCACGCCCACGACCCCTGCGTCGTCTACCTCTGTCGTCACGATCACGATCACGATCGCGATCTCTGTCGCGGCGAGCTTCTGGCTCGGCAGCATCCGCGACGGCGGGTGCTCGCTCCACTCCATCTGGTGGCAACCCTACTTCGAGCTGTCCGCTATCGAGCTTGGTCATCGTCAACAGACCGCGCTGCGAAGCCTCCTGCACAAAACGGGAGAATTTGGGATAGCCGAGATCTTTCTCGTCGAAGGAGTTGTCGATTTCCTGCATGACCTGCTTGAGGCGATCGGAGCGCATCACGTCGCCATTGCGCTTCATGCGCGATATCGACTCGCCTACGAGTTCCCACGGATCCCAGCGAGTACTTTCGTCTTCGCTGCTTTTAACGAGACCCGCGAGCGCATTGTACGAGTAGTACTCGTCGCAATTCATTATCAGCAGGTCGCTGGAAGATTCGCGGATACCGATGCCGATGACGTACTTGCCGTACTCCTTGAGCTTCACCACGAGACTCGAAAAGTCGGAGTCGCCGGAGAGCAGAATGAAGGTGGTGACGTCGGGGCGGGTGAACACGAGTTCGAGCGCGTCGATGGCAAGTCGAATATCGGTGGCGTTCTTCTTGGACGACCCGTACGCCGGCGCCATGATCATATCGATCGACGACTCGGCGAGTGGCACTACATACTGCGCGTATCGTCGCCAGTCGGCGTAGGCGCGTTGCACGGCGGGTTTGCCCTTGATGATGTCGCTCGACAGAAGCGTTTTCAGCTCCGAATGCAGATCGGAGCGAATACCCATCGTGACGTTATCGAAGTCGATGAGCAAGGCAGCATTCTTAGTCATTATGGGCGCATCGGAGCGTGCGGTGCCGATGGGAGTCGCGAGCGCCTGCGGACCGCGATGGAAAGGAGCTATGGAGCGACCTGGCGCAGGAGCGCCGGGCCGAAAATTACGTGAAGACATGTCCTGCCTGGTTTACGAAACAGAGTGAGCGAGCGCAATCGCGCGCGCGAGTTCCCGCCGTCGGATGACACCACTTCCCGTCATCGGGAAGCTGTCGAAGAAACGAACGAGATCAGGAATTTTGTAGGCAGCCATTGTCTCGGTGGCGAAACGTTTGATCTCGCCACCAGTTATGACTGCACCTTCAACCGGTACTATGCATGCGCAAACCTGCTCGCCCAATACATCGTGGGGAATACCGATTACGCATACTTCGTCGACCGCTGGATGAGCGCGCAGGCGATCTTCAAGTTCGCGCGGATAGATCTGATATCCGCCGCGCGAAATCGTCTCCTGACGTCGTCCAATGATCTTTACATAGCCATCCTCATCGATGATCCCCAGATCACCGGTAAGAAAGAACCCTTCTGGCGTATGCATTTTGGCGGTCTCCGCTGGCATTCGGAGATAACCGCCCATCAATCCCGGGCCGCGAACGGCAATTTCGCCCACGGCTTCGGGGCCATGCAGCTCGCCTGTCCGGATGTCGACCGCTTTCACTTCCACGCCTGAAAGTGCCCGACCTACGGAGCCAACACGCCGTTCCTCGTTGTCACTGAAGCGGGTGATGCTGACTACCGGACCGGTTTCCGTGAGACCGTAGGCAACGAGAACGTCACACCAGCGACGAACGCGTTTGACCAGATCTTCGTCAACCGAACTGCCCGCTATGACACCGGTTCTGAGTGAGGCAAGCTTTTCCTGGTCGAAGCCAGGTTCCCTCATTAACAGATGAAACAGCGTTGGAACTCCGTGCAACACGGTGGCCTTTTTCTCCGAAATGAGAGCAAGAGCACCCGCTGCACTGGATGTAGGCTGAATGACCAGCGATGCTCCAGCGACCATCGCTCCAATCATGACGCTGAAGCCGAACATGGCGAACATCGGCATTGCCAGAAGAACCCTGTCGTCTGGCGAGAGCTCCACCACTTCCGCACTTCGCAATGCGTTTTCGACGACCGCACGGTGTGACAATCGAACACCTTTGGGCTTTCCCATTGTGCCCGACGTATAAACAACTGCAAGATCTGCGGCATCGTCGAAAATTTCAGGTCGAGGATAGCTTCGTCCCGACCCGCTCGAGATAAGATCCTCAAACTGGAAAATGCGATCGTCGTACCAGAGATCTTCATCCCCCACGGTTACTACATACTGCAGATCGGGAAGTTCACCCAGCAGATCTTCAAAGCGCTGCAGGTAATCGACTCCACCATGACGCTCGATTGTCACGACGGCCGAAGTCTCTGCATGTCGAAGCTGGTAGCGAAGCTCATGGGAGCTGAGTTGCGGGCTAACCGGAACCACCACCGCGCCAAGCTTCGCACAGGCGAGCAGCGTGATCATCCACTCGACAGTGTTGGGAAGGTTGACGGCAATCCTGTCGTCTGCTCCCAACCCCAGTTCCGAGAATGCGGCGGCAAGGGACGACGCCAGCGCGTCGACCTGCCCATAACTCCACGTCCGATCACCCGTCATCACTAGCGAGCGCTCCGGATGTTCCCGGGCTCGTTTCTCTACGATGGGGGCAAGGGACCACGACGTTGCCATTCCACTCCAGGATCGACGCGTGCCGCACCCCGCCACTGCTTAAAGCTGGTACGCCCTCACGAAGCGGAGCCTGGCCAAGGAACTCGCTCGCGAACTTTCACGTACCGTGCAGGTGCAACCACCTAAATTATCCACTATGAAGGACATGCGGAAGCCAACCCCCCGCGAGTCGATTGCCAATCCTCGGCAGAAACATCCCGATTCCGTATCGCGTACGGGCATCCGGAAAGGAAAATTGGGTGTTTCGCCTGCTTCCGTTCTTCGCTGGGGATCCTGGCTGAGAGCCCGCTTTCCCTTTCGTACACGATTGTTCGCCATTCTGTTGCTTTTCGCCGTGATTCCAACAGTTGCGGTAACGCTTTTCTGGACTGGCACCGCGAATCAGGCCATCTCGATGATGAGCGCGGGTTCTGCCTGGCAAAGAGTCGCACGCACGGGAGAGGCGGCAATGGAAGCAGCAAAAGGCAATTCTCCCTCACCGGCACAAACCCGTGCCATAAAGGAGCACGAAGCCGAGTTGCGTCAATCGGTCGAGTTGGCAACGCGTTTTGAGTTTGTGGCCAATCGCACTATGCGTCTCATCTTACTGGGGGCACTCTTACTCGTGCTGATCGTCGCTGTAGGGGCTTCAAAAGTCGCAGGTCACCTGAGTCGACAGCTCAGTCGTCCGCTGGATGAACTTGTCGGCTGGACAGCGCTTATCCGACGGGCACAGCCAATTCCCGAGCGCGCTGCGCCTCGTGGCGCACCGGAATTCGATGTGCTGCGCAGAAACATGCGCGTAATGGCTGCCGACCTCGCCGCAGGCCGAAAACAGGCTCTTGAAGCGGAGCGTGCCGAAGCGTTCAGGGAATCGGCGCGTCGCTTTGCACATGAACTGAAAAATCCGCTTACTCCCATACGTTTCGCGGTAGACCGTTTGCGGAAACAGTCGCCGGAAGAATTGCAGGAGATTGTAGACGTATTGGCCGAGGAGTCGGGCCGGCTCGAAGCAATGGCCCGAAGTTTTGCGCAGTTTGGCCGTCTGCCGGATGGTATCGTTGCTGAGATCGACGTGGCGGAACTTGTCACCAAGACTGCACGAACCACGGTTCCCCCGCACATCTACATGGTTGTCCAGGCAGACGAGACAATACCGCTGCTGTTGGGTTACTACGAGCCGCTGGTTCGGACAGTCACGAACATCCTTCTCAATGCGGTTGACGCATGCCTTGTGCAGGAATGCTCGCCGCAGAATGCGAACGACGGACAATCGCGCCAACAGCTCTTTGTGGGTGTAACCAACGATACGCTCGGGAGTTCAGCGGCTGTTCGCATCACCGTTCGCGACTCCGGTTGCGGTATCGATCCGGCGGTTCTCGGCGAAATATTCGAGCCTTATGTAACGTCAAAGGCGGGCGGCACTGGCCTGGGCCTGGCCATTGCACGACAAACCATTGCTGCGCACCACGGCGTGATCGAAGTGAGCAGCGAAATTGGGGCGGGCACCGAAATGCGACTTCGCATTCCCATCACCGGCGCAACCGGAGGGACAGACTAAATGAACAACTTGATGAGTGCTGTGCAACAATCTTCCGATCAGAACCAGCCGGCCCAACCTGTGGCACCCGTCGCACCGGTACAGGCTACGCCATCCCGGACGGAGCTACGCGAACAGATTCGCGATGCGGTGAACGCGGCAACCGATGCTGCGCGTGACGCTGCGCAAAGCGAAGGTGTCGCGCAGGGCCGCGCAGGGCGACAAGTCATCGTGCTACCCGACGGAAAAAGAATCGAAGTGGGCCAAAGTCGAATTGTGTACGAAGGTCAGACATACAGTACGACTCCCGATCTCCGAAACGTGGTACCTCAGGGAGCGGTGGACATCGTTCAGGCACTCGGTGCAACGCTGGCGATCTGCGTGGTAGGATTTCCATTGGCGCGTGCAATTGCCAGATGGATCGATCGACGCGGCAATGCTCCTCGGGTGCCATCGGATGTAATGCAGAGACTTGGTAACATAGAAAGCGCAGTCGACACAGTCGCTGTGGAGGTTGAGAGAATAAGCGAAGGTCAACGCTTCACGGCCAAGTTGCTCAATGACCGCATGGGTGACGCAGCAGCTGATCGCGAAGTTGTGCGAAGGGAGTTGGTGTAAGGCTTTGCCAAGTGTTCTCATTGTAGACGACGAACCGAATATTCGTCGCATGGTCGGTGCACTGTTGAGCGCGGAAGGCTACGACGTGCGGGACGCGGCCGATGGCGCTGCGGGTTTAGCGTCGGCTCAATCAATAGAACCCGACGTTGCGCTCATCGACCTGATGATGCCCGGAAACCTGGACGGTCTGGCACTGCTCGAGCGACTTCGTGTGCAGCGACCTGACCTGCCCATAGTGATGATGAGCGGAAGAGCCGCCTTGTCCGACGCCGTGCGTGCGACCAAGCTCGGCGCTTTTACGTTTCTCGAAAAGCCACTGACATCGGAAGGAGTGCTGCTCGCGCTTGCCAGCGCATTCGAGCTGCGACAGGCCAGACGCGCGACTCAACTGTTGCGGGAAGATCTGGGCATTTCCGGAGAAATGATCGGAGATTCCCCACTCATGACAGACCTGCGTGCACTGATTGACCGTGTCGGCCCGACTGAAGCGCGGGTGTTGATTGGTGGCGAGTCAGGCACAGGCAAGGAACTGGTGGCCGCGGCGCTTCACAACGCCAGCGCCCGCAGGGATCGTCCCATGATTCGCGTAAACTGCGCGGCAATTCCGCGTGAACTGGTGGAGAGCGAAATGTTTGGACATGAGCGTGGTGCGTTTACCGGTGCCACCGACAGACGCATCGGTCGTTTCGAACTCGCACACACCGGGACGCTTTTCCTCGACGAAGTGGGAGACCTCGGGCTCGAGGCTCAGGCCAAATTGCTGCGTGCAATCGACGCGGGCGAAATCGAGCGTTTGGGTGGTGGTAAACATATTCGGGTTGATGTGAGAATTATCGCAGCAACGAACAAGGATCTCACTCGTGCCGTCGCGGACGGTTTTTTTCGCGAAGACCTGTTTTTCAGACTCAATGTGATTCCGATAGTGCTGCCTCCACTCCGTGATCGGCCGGGCGATTTACCAGCACTCGTGCGTCACTTTTCCAATCGTCACAGGTCGCGAACCGGTCGACCTCTCGTGACGTGGCGAAAGGATGCGATGGCCGCACTCTCCGCATATCGTTGGCCGGGAAATGTGCGCGAACTGGCAAATGTCGTCGAACGACTGGCGATTTTGCACGCGGGGAATGAAATGACGTCCAAAAACGTGCGCGAAGTACTGCCGGGAGTTGTCGCGTTTGGGGTTGGCGGCAATCTGCAGGATGCCGACAATCTCAAATCTTCATTGCCACTAACCGACGCACTCGATGACTATGAGCGGACACTTATTGCGCGGGCACTCGCTTCGAGCGAAGGCAATGTGGCGGAGGCGGCCCGCACTCTGCAAACCGACCGTCCAAACCTGTACCGTCGAATGCGCAGGCTCGGTCTTGCCGCTGCGGACGAATAGAGAGTGAGAAACCTCAAACCTGTAGTAGATGCGCTGCTCACTGCGCTCCTGGCGCTGGTGGCTATTCCAGGCTCCCACATCTCGGCTCAGGAGAGAGCAAAGGAGGATATTCGTCGCGATGGCGGGGTGCCACGTGAGGTGGCGCGGGAAGCCGTCGCTCTCTGGAACGCTCGCGATACCCGACGCTCTCGAGGCGGTTTCATGCTCGCCGCCGGCGACACTTTGCGAGGAGATGTCGCGATTATCGGTGGCACATCCCGAATTGCTGGTGTTGTGACTGGCCAAATAGTGGCGATAAATGGCAATGTAATTCTCGTTCCATCTGGAAAGGTGCTGGGGGATCTCACCGTGGTTGGCGGCGCACTTGAGCACGAGCCTGGACGTGTCTATGTAGGTGGCGAAGCACGCGCGTGGGGTGCGCGTATCCGCTATCGCCAGGAGGCGGATACTCTCGTTCTGGAAGATCGAGATTTCCTCGCGCTGTTTAACCGATGGAGAGATGATGACGATATGGACGGCACTCAGACGACGTTTCTTGTCACATCTGCTCACACGTATAATCGCGTCGAGGGATTGCCCATCGAGCTCGGCCCCGGCGTTCGTTCAAGAATTGGTGACACGCGCATCAGCGCTGAACTGCATGGCATTTTCCGCACAGGTAACAGGCTTTCCTGGGAGCGCGCCAATCTGGGCCACAATGCCACGTTCGAGCTGCGTCAGGGTGATCGGGAAGCCATCGCTCTGGGTGGACGGGTTTACGACAAAGTTGATCCGGTGGAGGATTGGGGTCTGCATGCAGGCGAAGTTGGCCTCGCAAGTTTTCTGTTCACGCGAGATTATCGCGACTACTGGCAGCGTCATGGCGGTAACGGCTACCTGAGCCTGAAGGGTGACGGCGGCGACATTTCTGTATCCTATGGAAGAGAACGTTGGCTGAGCCGAGCTGAACGCGACGTGCCCTCACTCATCGACCGTTCCATTCCCTGGCGTATCAATCCGCGCACCGATGAGGGGCTCATCAATCTCCTCACGCTGTCCGGCACTTACGATTCGCGCAACAGCAAAATCGACCCGCGACGTGGATGGCTGTTGCACCTGGAATTTGAGCGGGGCGACGGGGTTTTGCAGAGCGTTGCTCCAACGACACCTGAAGTGCGCGCTCAGGGCGTGGGGGATATCCAGTATTCGCGAGGCTTTGCCGACCTTCGCCGATATAACCGGCTAGGCCCGGCGGGTCAGCTTAACCTTCGGGTGGTTGCGGGCGGTTGGCTCAACGGTGATCCGCTCCCCTTGCAGCGACGATTCTCGGTGAGCGGAGTCGGAGCACTGCCGGGGTTCGATTTCAGACGCGTCATCGGCGAAAAGGCAGACGTAGGGACATGCGCCACCTCGTCGGATGCAGATTATGCGGCACTAGGAAGACCGGCGCAGTGCGAGCGAATGTTGCTGCTGCAGGCTGAGTGGAAAGGCGAATTTCGGTTCAAGCTTTTCGGCCGCGACGAGCGGTTCGGTGATCGTCACAACGTTATCAACCGTCTCACTGCCGACGGAAGTTGGGTTGTATTCGCGAACAGCGGACGCGGTTGGTTGCTGGGAGATCGGGGTGATCTTCGCGTCGGAACGGGTCGCGTGCCGGATACCGGCACATGGCGAACCGACCTGGGCGGCGGACTCGATTTCGGAGGCTTTGGGTTTTACGTGGCGCAAGCGGTTTCGCAGAGCGGCCTGAGCCCCAACTTTTTTGTTCGACTCTCGCGAAGGTTCTAGACATTGCCGCGGGAACGTCACACCAGTTGCGAAATCACAGCGGGCTCGCTGAATGCGAGGCCGAAATTTTTTACGCCGGTGTGGTACCTTGCACTACTCGTTGTCATCACGTTTATCACGCTGTTTGCTGGTAGGTTAAGCGCGCAACGGAGCCGCGGCCCGTCGGTCGATATCACTCTCGCTGCGGGCAACTCACTGCCAGCCGTTGCAGCCCGCGGAGTGCTGGGTGAAAAAGCGTTCGATGATTTGCTGCGACACGGGTTTCCGGCGCGTCTCCACTTTCGCGCGGAGCAGTGGGTAATTGGCCGATGGTTCGACGATATCGTGGCTACGCAACAATGGGACGTCATAATACGATATGATCTCATCGATCATCTGTACGAAGTATTTCGCGTACGCGACGACGGAGCAGTAGCACTTGGCACGTACTCAGCGTTTTCGGAGGCGAGGGCTGCCAGTGAGCTGCCGTTCACTCCGCCATTCAGGGCTGATGTCCGCGGACAGAAGGGATACTTCAGCGTGCAGGTGGACGTGCAAACAATCGAGATGAGTGATCTCGATGAGGTGCAAAGATGGTTGCGCGGAGAGGCACGCCCCGCGGTACAGGGGCGCCGGAATCCCGGCACAGCGGTAGGTCGCGGTTTCAGGACGCTGGTTTCGCGACTACTCGGCGGCGAGGTGCGACGGTTGGAGGCGCGCACCCCGACGATGAGGTTTTGACCGCTGCGTTGCCTCGACGACTTACAGCGTAACCGAATGCCCGCTGGCAACCCCGCGAGTGGTACGGCGCGCACTTCCACGCTCAAGCTCCTGAAGCTGGTGAAGCGTTGCCTCCCCATAGAACACCTTTATGTACTTGGCTTGAATTGGAGTGAGACGTCGGACAGCCCAACTCAGGTGCACGAAATGCGGCTCGACCGGAACGTGCAGCGGATGCATTCCGATCTCGTCCGGCAAACGGTTGGCCTTTCGTGTATTGCAGCTACTGCACGCCGTTACAACGTTCGACCAGTCGTTGTGGCCACCACGGGAGATCGGAATCAGGTGGTCGCGTGTGAGTGATTCGCGCGGCTTGAGCTCGATAACCGTGCGTCCGCAGTACTGACATTGATACTCGTCACGAGCGAAGAGAAAGGTGTTCGTCACCTGTCTCCGGAAACGTCGAGGCACATGCACAAAACGGGTTAGGCGAATCACTGCAGGTCGAGCGAAGGCCTGGCGCTCCGAACGTACCGGACGCTCGCGCTCTGCTTCGACGATTTCGGCCTTACCGTCGATAACGAGCCTCAGCGCGCGCCGCAGCGGCACCATCGTCAATGGCTCATAAGACGCATTCAGTGCGAGACATCCGGCGATCACGCCATCTCCTCTCCATGAAGTTCCAAAGCCTTCCACTGCGGACTGAATCACATGTCAGCAGCAGCGAAGGATACA
>JBBSTN010000072.1:0-11804 GCA_038235845.1 Gemmatimonadales bacterium
CAGAGAGATAGTCTCGAGTAACTCCCACCGTGCCATGGCCGCTTCGACTTCCGCTTCGATCTCTGCGACGCGTTTTGTAGCATCGAGTAGCTTCTGCGCGTCTCTTACGTAGTCGGCATCGCTGAGCATCTCATACAAATTGCCTTTCTCACGGTCCAGCGCATCTATTTTGGCAGGAAGCGCCCGGAGTTCAGTACTCTCCTTGTAAGTCAGCTTTCTCCCCCTGATTTTGCCCGGCGCGTACGACCCTTCATTTTGCGCGGACGAAGATCGTTCGACACTCCGTGCACCCGCTGATCTCGTGGTTGGAGCTCTCAGCTCGTTGTTTGCGGGCGCGGTGGTTTCTCTCTGACGAATCCAGTCGGTATATCCCCCCGCGTATTCACCAATCCGCCCCTCACCTTCGATAACAAGGGTACTCGAAACGATATTGTCGAGAAACTCACGATCGTGACTCACAAGAATCAGCGTGCCTGAATACTCTAGCAGTATCCCCTCCAGCAAGTCGAGCGTTTCGATGTCCAGGTCGTTAGTCGGCTCATCCAGTACGAGAAGATTGAATGAGCGCGTGAACAGACGCGCCAGCATCAACCGATTTCTTTCGCCACCTGACAGCGCTTTGACCGGTGTGCGTGCCCGATCGGGGCTGAACAGAAAATTTCCCAGGTAGCCATGAACATGCTGGCTCGACCCTCGCACCGACACAAAATCAGCACCGTCGGCGATGCTATCGAACACGCTTCGCTCGGGGTCAAGCGTTTCTCTCAGCTGATCGAAGTACGCAAGGTCGATGTTGGTCCCCAGTCGAATTTTCCCCGCCTCAGGTTCAAGCTGGCCAAGCAACAGCTTGATCAGAGTTGTCTTGCCAGATCCGTTGGGGCCAATGATTCCGACGCGATCTCCGCGCATGATAGTGGTGCTGAAATCGCGAATGATCTGGCGTCGTTCCTGTGGCACTCCGGCCGAATGCGAAAACGAAACACCACTCGCCTCCACAACCAGTTTACCTGAGCGTTCAGCATCCGATGTCTGCATTCTGACGCTTCCGATACGCTCACGACGGGCGCTTCTCTCCACTCGCAGCGATTCGAGCGCTCTCACGCGTCCTTCATTGCGCGTACGACGTGCCTGGATGCCCGTTCGAATCCAAACCTCTTCCTTTGCAAGCTTCTTGTCGAACTGCTCCCACTCCCTCGCTTCGATGGCCAGTGAGTCTGACTTTCTCTGCACATAGCTATCATAATCCGATCCCGCACCCCAGTCAGAAAGTCGCCCACGATCGAGTTCGACAATGCGCGTCGCAACGTTACGCAGAAAAGCGCGATCGTGTGTGACAAAGAGCAGTGTGATGCCACTCTCGACGAGATAGGTCTCCATCCACTCGATTGCGCTCACGTCGAGATGGTTGGTTGGTTCATCCAGCAGAAGCACATCGGGCTGGCTCACCAGAGCGCGCGCCAGCAGCGTCTGTCTCTTCCGACCGCCGGACGCAAGAGAAAATCTCGCGTCGGGGTCGAGACCGAGATGCTGAATCGCAGTCTCCACCCGCGCACCCAGGTACCAGGCATTGGCAGCATCGAGTTGACGGTGCAAAACATCGAGCGCATTCAACGCTCGTGCATCATGATCGTTGGCAAACCGAACCGTCGCCGCGTGATATCTCGAAATCAAAGTGCCGGGTTCTCCCAGCCCCTCGGCCACGACGTCATAAATCGAACCTTCGATACTATCTGGAATATCCTGTGCAAGACGTGATACCGTCAGCTTCCCCTGTGTAACGACCTCTCCAGAATCGGCGACGATAGATCCGTCGAGGATCTTCATCAGTGTGCTCTTTCCGGTGCCATTGCGTCCCACGAGTGAAACGCGTTCTCCACGCTCGATCGCGAATGTGGCACCAGACAAAACAGCGGGCCCGCCAAATGCGATGGATACGTCTTTGAGTGCCAGTAATGCCATCGTTAGGCGACACTTTCCTGGGCTTCACGATCGAGGCTCCACTGTGGGAGCGGCGGAACGGGCACATCCATTACCGCATCGTGCGGCGCATAACCCTGTTGGTCGCGAACACGTGAGGCGATCGATCGCCTTAGATCGTCGATCGTTTCGCCGGCGTCTCCATCGAGTTCGAGTCTCAGTGAACGAAACCGTCGGCCTGACTGCAGACAGAAGAGATTCGCAAGCTCGATCTCATGCGCTGACGACCCCGCGCCAATCTCCATTATCAAACGTTGCGTCCGGGCAATTGTCGCGGTGCGCGCATAAATCTCCATCGCCATCTCCGCGAGTCGTTCCACTACCAGCTGTCTCTCCAGTATGGCGCTCTTGTGTCGCGTGATCATGGTTGCAGTGACACTTGCCAGCTCCGCGACATGTTTTTCAATGAAGCCGACGTTCTTTACGATCGACGCATCAACGTTGAAGTCAAATCGATCACGCCTGCCAAGTGCTGTGCGAACGCGTCCGGCCGCATATTCGGATACCACCACCCAGTTTCGAATAGGACTCTTCAACGCACTGGCCAGCTCCTTGAGTTCGCCAGCACGCCCCTGAATCCCGTTCAAGCCAACGAACAGTCGAAGAATTTCGTTAGCCCCTTCAAAAATGCGATTGATGCGGGCATCCCGCAGATATCGCTCATAGGGCCACGGCTTCACGAAACCGCGCCCTCCGGCCAACTGTACCATCTCATCACTCGCTCGCCACACCAGATCGCTCGCGAAAATCTTTGCGCACGCTGCCTCGAGCGCTGAATCCACGTCATCTCGGTCGAGAGCAACCGAGAGCGAGCCGACCATGGCATCTGCCGCGTAAGTTTCTGCCGTGAGTGTCGCAATCTTTCGCTGCGTTATCTCAAACGACGCGAGCGGCGCTCCGAACTGCTCGCGCGCTTCAGCGTAGCGCACCATCTCGCCGATGATTCGTTTGCTGGCCTGCGCACAGCCCGAAGCAAGACTCAGCCTGCCGGCGTTCAATGCATTGACCGCCACACGAAAGCCCTTTCCGACAACACCAAGTACGTGATCGTCCGGCACAAAGAGATTTTCGTAGACCAGTTCCGCCTGCATAGAACCTCGAATGCCAAGTTTTCGCACGGTGGCGGCAACCCGAAAGCCGGGCATGTCAGGGCGGATGATAAAAGCGGTCGGTCGTGTTAGCGTCTCACCGTCACGATCGACTGGTGTCTGCGCAAAGGTGACGATCACGCCTGCTCGCTGCCCGTTACCGATCCAGTGCTTGCGACCGTTCAGTAGCCATCCGTTGTTTTCGGGTGCGCGCGTCGCTTTCGACACGATGTTCTGCGCGTCGGAGCCGGTTTCAGGTTCGGTGAGAGCGTAGGCACCCAACGTGTCACCACGCGCTAGCATCGGTAGATAGCGAGATTTCTGCTCATCATTTCCAAATAGCACGAGCGCCTTACTAGCCAGTCCGCAGTGCACGCCAATCAGTACGGCGAGAGAAGGGTCTATGGCTGCAACCGCGCCAAATACGCGCGCATAGGCCGCAGTGGAGAGCCCCATGCCACCGTATTCGGAAGGAATTGATAAACCGAGCAGGCCGGCCGAGGCGAAAGCTTCAATTACGGCTTCCGGGAGAGACTCCTCCTCATCGAACTGACGCGAATTTATCAGCCCGCTCGCGACCATCTCGTTGAGCGATTCGATCAGGCGTGCAACTGCAAGCGCATCGTCCGGGCGCCGCGCCCAAAGCGGAGCAGGGTACGGAAATATGAGATCATCGGCGATCTCCCCAACAAAAAGCTCACGTAAAAATGACGGCATGGATGCACTCATGCCGTCAAATCTATGTGCTTACACGATATCCGGACTCGGGGAGCGCGTAGGCATTTGCCCCGCGCTCCTGATCGGAATTCTGGGCATTACTAGTTGCCAGTGGGCGGCGGAGTAACGGTAACCGTAACCCTGGTGGCCTTGCCTTCAGCCTGTCCGTTGGAATTGAGTGCGCGAAGAGTCAGTTCAGTTGTGCCCACGGCGACGCCAGACACCGGAACGGTACTGGTATTCACATTCGCCGGAACGACCGCAATGTTGGGCTGGCTGCTGGTCACCGATATCGTGCGATTTCTGAGCTCGTTACCGTTGGCATCACGGAGCACGATGGTGAACCCACTGGTCGTGCCGCGTACTAGCGTGAACGATGGCGGCGCGATGATCGTATCAACCGGTACCTGAAAAATCACGAGTGTGCTGGTGCCGCCCCTGCTTTCGCTCACTGCTGATATCTGCACAACGCCAGACGCTATCGCCTGAACCAGACCTGTCGACGACACCGTTGCACGTGTCGGGTCATTGGTGAACCACTCCACAACCCGGTCGGTCACCTCGGTGCCTGCGGAGTCCGTGACGGTTGCCCTGAACTGCCTAGTCTCTCCTTCGAAAACCGTCGCCTGAAGCGGTGATATCGTGACCATACCAACCGGAATTTTGGTGACCTGGTAACTTACTATGTCCGAAACACCGTCCACCGAAGCCTGAATACGGGCGGTACCCAAAGCCGTGCCGGTTACGATGCCGAGGTTGGTAACCGTGGCAACTGCCGGTGTGAGACTCGTCCACACGACAACCTTGTTGGGGATCGGATTGTTGACGCTGTCGACCACCGATGCCGTGAGTAAGCGCGGAATACCGATGCGCAACATACCAGTCTGCTGGTTGATGAGAACCTTGTCTACCCGAGGGTCGAATGCGTCTACCGATGTCGAGCAGCTAACTCCCGGAAATTCGATGGAGGTAGCTGTAACCTTAGCAGTTCCAGCCTTTCGAGCAGTGATAACACCGCTCTGTGAGACGCCCGCAACAATCTCATTGTCGCTCACCCAGTTAATCGGACGACCCTGGAGCTGAAGCAACATTCCGGCCGAGTCACGAAGCGATATGGTGGGCTGCGTTTGCTGACCGACAAGAACGCGATTTGTTGCCGGCGTCACCGAGCAGGTTTCGATGCGCACTTCGGTAATCAGAACATTTGCTGCTCCGACGATCTGGTCAACTTCAGCAGCGACCGCCACTTGCCCTGCAGCAAGAGCGATGAGCATTCCGTTCTGGTCGATCGAAGCGATGGAGCTGTTGCTGGACGTCCAGCGCACCGGTCGCCCGGTGATCACGATGCCGGACGCGTTCTTCACGGTGGCCGTGAAGGTACGGGTGTTGCCCTTCCGTAACGTCACCACCCCAGGATTTACGGTTACGTTCGCCGCCACTTCCGGCGTAACTGTAACCTGCGCCGTGCCGGTCTGGCCGCTCGCCACCGCAGAAACCGTGGTCATTCCAACGCTGATGCCAATCACTGTACCGTCGGGTGCGACGGTGGCGATGGTCGGATTCTCCGTCGAATAGGAGATATTCTTATTGCGAATCGAGTTGCCTTTGCAGTCAAAAGCCGTCCCCGTAACGGGCACGCGACCATTCACAGTGACCGCTATTACAGCGGGTGCAATGGTGACGCTGCATGCCTTGACGTTGGGATTGAGATCCAGACAGCCCGCCAGAAAGATCGCCGAAGACATCAGGGCGATGCTGCGAACATCTGTGCTGCGAAGAGCTATGCGACGCATTGATTCGTATACCATGTTTGGCAAAGTTTGGCAAAGACCCGCGGGGGGGTCGGTCCTATCGGCAATGAGTGGATGATGCGTCAAGATGACGCACCATTGAAGACGCCTGCCCGGGCCGCATGGCAACCCTCAGGCAGCGGACAATCCGGCCTGCTACAACTTATCCAGTATGATAAATGACTGCCGACCTCAAGCCTCGTCTCCGATCTGCGAAAAGGTCAGTTCGCCGCGTCCCGAGCCACATGCCGCCTCCAGCTGGCGCACCAGCTCCGAAACCTCCACCGTCGGAAGCTCACAGGAAAAACCGCGGCATACATAGGCAGTTGGTACTCCGTTGACGGCAGTTCGGCCCGTGAGGAGGGCCACCGGAGCGCTGCCAGAAGGAGCAGACGCGAGCATCAGCCGCGCACAATAGCGACCAAAAGCTGCCCGCTGCATCGATTTCATCCCCGGGTCGCCGCTCGGCCCCACCAAGGCAACGGCGACAGCTCCAAAAAGCGTGAGATGTGCCACCCCCAGAATGTGCCCAAAACCATTCGGCCACCTGGTCATCTGCTCCGCCAGGGAGGAGAGCTGTATGATGACGTCGCTTCGTCGTCGCATGTCGCCTTCCAGCTCGCTGAGTCGAATCATCGTCTCCAGCGCCAGGGAAGGGCCCGAAGGCGTCGCGTTGTCGAACAGGTCGCGAGGACGCGTGATCAGTGCTTCGCCGTCGTCAGCCGTGTCGTACCATGCGCCGGTTTTCACGTCCCTGAAATGACGCTCCATAGCGTCCGCTATCGCCAGCGCGTGCGTGAGCCACGCCGGGTCGAGAGTGAGTTCGTGCAACGACATGAAGGCCAGCGCCACCGCCGCATGGTCCTCGAGAAATCCCGGTCCTTTCACGGAATCACGGGTGTACACCCGCGTCACCCGACCGTCATCCACAAGATTGTCGAGCAGAAATTGTCCGTTACGGACCGCCATATCATACCAGCGGGGCTCCTCGAAAACCCGCGCGGCTTCCGCCAGTGCGCGCGTCATCAAGCCATTCCAGCCCGCCAGAATCTTGTCGTCGAGCCCCGGACGTACCCTTTTGGCACGCGCAGCCATCAATGCAGCGCTTGCGCGAGTCACCGCTTCCCTCAACTCCGCCGCCGACACGCCCAGCTCGGAAGCGACTTCCTCCGCGCTTCGCGTTACGTGCAATATCGACTGCCCCTCAAAGTTTCCACCGGGCTTCACGTTCCAGAACGCGCGAACCAGAGGCGCGTCGTCACCCGTCAACGCGTTGATCTCCTCCGCGCTCCACACGTAAAACTTGCCTTCCTGCCCCTCACTGTCCGCGTCGAGCGCCGAGTAGAAGCCGCCGTCCGGTGAGGTCATCTCCGACGCCAGCCAGGCCAACGTCGCCTCTGTCACCGTTCGTATCTCATCGTCGCGAGTCACCTGCCAGAGATGAACCCCCAACCGCGCCAGAAGCGCGTTGTCGTAAAGCATCTTCTCGAAGTGCGGCACGAGCCAATCTGCGTCTACCGAGTAGCGTGAAAACCCGCCTCCGATCTGATCGTAAATGCCGCCCCGCGCCATGGCGATGAACGAATCTCGGGCAATCTCGAGCGCCTCCTGGTTGCCGGTCTCCGCGTACCAGCGGAGACAAAAGTCGAGCGCCATGGTACCCGGAAACTTGGGTGCGCCGAGAAAACCACCCTTCTCGCGGTCGTAACGCGAACTCAGTACCGCAAAGGCGCGCTCGAGAATCGCTGGCGACAGCTCCCCCTGCGGCCCGCCAACTCCGTAGCTGTTCGCATAGAGACCCTGCATTGCAGCCGCCGTGCGCTGCACGACATCGCGCTTGTCCGTCCATGCATTTGAAAGCGTTGCGAGCACGCGCTTGAACGACGGTATGCCAGGCCGTTCCTCCAGCGAAAAATACGTACCGCCCCAGAACGGATGCCCATCGGGTGTGAGAGCGACCGTCATCGGCCAACCGCCGTGGCCCGTCATTGACTGCACTGCCTGCATGTAGATTGAGTCGACGTCCGGACGCTCTTCCCGATCAACCTTGATGTTCACAAAATGCTCGTTCATGATCGCAGCAGTCTCGCTGTCCTCGAACGATTCATGAGCCATGACATGACACCAGTGACAGGCAGAGTATCCGACACTCAACAGAATGGGTTTGTCTTCATCCCGCGCCCGAGCGAACGCCTGGTCTCCCCACGGATACCAGTCCACGGGATTGTCCGCATGCTGACGCAGGTATGGTGATGTTTCAGTTTCCAGATGATTTGGCATACCGCTCGACTATATGAATTGAAGGTCTCTCCCCTGTCGTGAATCTATTGTTCCCCGGATGATCCGCAGATATTGGACGTGGGCGCTGGCGTGGATTGTCGGTGCAATCATTGTGCGCGCCCTTCTGTCGACGTTGGTGCCTCTGCTACCCGACGAGACCTACTACTGGGACTGGAGCCGCCACCTGCAGGGCGGATATTTCGATCATCCGTCGGGCATCGCGTTCCTCATCCGTCTGGGAACGGCAATCGCTGGCGATACGCACGCAGGCGTCCGACTCGGCCCCGCGTTGGCGGCTATCGCGACCCACGGGTCGGCAGTCCTAGCCGCCTGGTTTCTGGGGGGGCGAGGGCTGGACGGCGCCGTGGCTGCAATGCGTGCGGCGGCTCTGGTGGCGCTGGTGCCGGTGGCGACGCTGGGCCTGGTGCTCGCCACCCCGGACGCACTCCTCTTTGCTGCGGTAATGACCGGGCTGATCGGGGTGGAGCGGGCGCTGGCATCGCCCATCTCTTCGCGCCCGTCTACAGGGTGGTGGTGCTTTGTTGGTGTGTCGCTGGGTGTGGCATTTGTGGCCAAGTACACCACGGTTCTGCTGCCATTCGGGCTGGTGGTGGCGTGTCTGGTTCATCCCGGGTTGCGGGCGCGATTTCGTGAACCGGGACCATGGATCGCCTCCTTGATTGCGATGGGCATCTTTGCTCCTGTGCTGTTTTGGAACGCCAGCAACGACTGGATATCATTTCGATTCCAGTTTGGACACGGGTTCACCGGCAGCGCACGCGGCAACCCGGTAAACCGTGAGCTGGAATTGATTGGTGCGCAGATGGCGCTTGCATCGCCGATTCTGTTTGTTCTGATGGCGACGGCCGTATGGGCGGCGCTGCGCTCCGGTTGGCGCGCGCGCCGCTATGCCACGGCGGTCGACGAAACGGTCAGACGTTTTGCCATTGCCATGATTTCCGTGGTGCCATTGGCGTTCTTCGCCGTGAGCGCCTGGAGGCGGGCAGTAGAAGCAAACTGGCCAGCGTTAGCCTACCCCGGGGCGATGGTGCTGCTGGCCACCTCGACCGCGCCCTGGTCGCGTCGGAAGTGGTGGCGATGGGGTTTGGGCTTTGCTGCATTCCTTTTGCTGGTAGTAGGCCTGCAGGCGTGGCGGCCGTTACTGCCACTCGCGCCAGCGAAAGATCCGATTGCGCGGGCGCATGGTTGGAAGTTGATGGCAAATGCCATGAGCGCGGAACGGAGCAACCTCGCCCAGGATCAGGGTCAGGGCCGGAATGTCTGGGTTGCAGCCGATCGATATCAGGATGCATCCGAACTTGCATTTCACATGGCGGGTCAGCCGCCCGTGTTCTCACTCAACCTTGCAGGTCGGGCCAATCAGTACGATCTATGGCCTGGGCTTGCCGACCGGGCAGTGTCCGGTGACGCGATGATTGTTGTTCTCGATGACAGCCCAGTAGGAGATAGTGTCGCAGAGAGTGCTGGAGAATGGTTTGCGGAAATCCGGAGAGGGCCTGCAGTCGAACTCAAGCGTGGAGATGGCGTGATAGCACGTCGCGTGATCTGGATGTATCGAGGGTACCGGGGCTATCGCGGCAAAAAGCCATAAATACAGCGACGGTTACGCAGCATTTAAACCTTCAAGAGAATAACGTGAGCTCCAACTCAATTCCGTCCCCCCGAAACGAAAGCGCTCCGGCGAGTGACATCAACACTTTCCTCGATTCGCATCACGCAGGTGCACTCGACGAACTATTCGCGTTTCTTCGAATTCCCAGCGTCAGCGCGAAATCTGAACATGCAGCCGATTGTGTGGAGGCCGCAGAGTTTGTGCGTGATTCGCTCGCCCGCGCTGGCTTGAAGGCTGAGATCATTCAAACGCCGGGACATCCCATTGTGCTTGGCGAGTGGCGAGAGGCCGGCGATAACGCTCCGACTTTGCTGGTCTACGGCCATTACGATGTCCAACCCGCCGAGCCACTCGAACTCTGGACGTCACCGCCGTTTGCCCCCGAATTGCGCGACGGTCGCATCTACGCGCGCGGTTCGGTCGACGACAAAGGTCAGCTTTTTCTTCATATCAAGGCGCTCGAAGCGCATCTGACGGTACGCGGGAAACTTCCCGTAAACGTGATTGTTCTCGCGTAAGGTGAAGAATAAGTGGGCAGCGAGAATCTGGAGGCATTTCTCGACCGCGAGCAGACACGACTCGCATGTGATGCCGTGGTGATCTCCGATTCCACGATGTTCGCGCCAGGGATTCCCAGCATCCTCTCGTCTCTGCGCGGCATGGCCTATCTGCAACTCGACGTAACTGGTGCGAGCGGCGATCTCCATTCGGGGATGTATGGAGGCGCGGTGGTGAACCCCGCGATGGCGCTATCGCGAATTCTCGCAACCTTTCACGATGAGAGCGGCCGCGTTGCCATCGAGGGGTTCTACGGCGATGTGCAGTCTTTTCCCGATTCGGTACGAAAGTCCATGCGCGAGCTGCCCTTCACCGACGACGAAATGATGAAGGAGATCGGGGTGACAGCACTCGGCGGGGAACCGGGTTATTCCACTCTGGAGCGCCTGTGGACCCGGCCGACATGCGAGGTGAACGGGTTGCTGAGCGGTTACACGGGAGAGGGCGCCAAGACCGTTCTGCCGGCCCAGGCGATGGCCAAGGTTAGCTTCCGGCTAGTGCGCGACCAGCTTCCCGGAAAAGTGGCAGATCTGGTCCGCCAGCACGTCAAGAAGGTCGCACCCGCTGGTGTAACCGTGAAAGTCACCGAACTTCATGGTGGAAAGCCGTGGCGCGCTGACCTCCAGGGCCCGATCATCGAAGCTGGCAAACGGGCTCTAAAAGCAGCGTTTGGACGGGACGCCGTGATCACCGGCGAGGGTGGTTCGATACCAGTGGTTGGCGATTTCGAACGAATACTGGGAGCGCCGGTGCTGCTCATGGGGTTTGGTCTTCCCGGCGAAAACGCGCACGCGCCGAACGAGTGGATCAGCGAAGAAAACTTTCGGCTCGGGACACGAGCTGCAGCTAATTTGCTCGACGAGTACGCGGCGGCATCAGTCTGAAATCGGCCACAACCGGAAGGTGATCAGAGCCGAGGTCGGGGCCCAGCCAGATACCGATTGGTTGGGGTGCCGCATTGTTGCCCAGAACGTGATCGATGCGCACCATCAACAAGCAGCCTTCCTGTTTTGTGAAGCCAAAGCCATTGCCTACTGTCTCGAACGCGTCCCTGAAATGACCCCAATGTTTCTCGAAAATGGTGCTCTCGACGGGCAGATTGAAATCGCCGCTCACCAGCACAGGAACCGTTGAATCGCCGCGCACCGCGTAACGTGACGCTCGCGCGGATTCGGTATCACGAACGCGCGTGTTGATGCTCAAGACCGATTGAGCGGACCGAGATTCTCTGGCTGCGCCGCGCACTACGCGTTCAAGGCCAGCGATGTCGTCCGGTATCAGGCCGCCGCCGCCGGCCAGTGATTCCAGACCCTTGCGTGCAGTTTCCAGGTGAACGTTGGTGAACACGAATGGGCCAACCGGCGAATCAATAAGGAGTCGCACTACGAGCGCCGCTCCTCCCATACCCGCCGCAGACGTCCGCACTGCATCGGCGCGAGGCATTGAATCGACGCTCGCAATCGGCCAGCGGGATGCTGTGCAAAGATTGTAGTACTGCACGACGTGCAGATTCGGAACGCGTCCAAGAGCTTCCATCAATCCCATGCTGCACTCCTGAAACGCCAGGAGGTCGGGCTTTAGCTCGAGCAGCTCGTCAAGACGCTCGGCGACGATATTGCTATTGAATGTGTTGTAGCTGATCACTCGCAACACCCCTGGCCCAGGCTGCGGCGGCAGCGAGTGAAACATGGTCTGAAAGCTCACGCGCGCGCCCATAAGCGGCCCCAGCCCAACCAGTGCGGCCAACGCAAGAGGAAAAAG
>JBBSTN010000073.1:0-11582 GCA_038235845.1 Gemmatimonadales bacterium
CGGTTGTCCCGGCCGCAATCGGAGCTCTCACGTCTGTTGCTGATTTTCCCGGCGGGAGTGAGACGCATATTCGTCACAGCCGTGAGCCAACTGCCGTCACACGTGGATACGTAACAGGGCAAACGTGACAGTAAACTGCAACTGCCGTCACCCGTGGATACCTAGCAGTGTACTGGTCACAGGCCCGACTCTCACGGCTCAAGTCGGATACTCGAGCCTGAAGCCCTCCACGGACCACGATAAACTTCAGTCTCGGGGATCAGTCGCGAGGCTACAGTTGTTCACGCCGAAATCGCTGCTCTCACTCTTTCGTCGCGGTACTCGGCAACAGCTTTGAGTGCCATGTCTCGCCCACAGGCCGCTCAAAGCTACCACGCCAGCCTCCGACGGTATTCACCGTCGTGTCAAATACCTTCGTCGATTCCGTCACCTCACCCTCTCGCGCGGCACTCACAAACTCGTTGCGCGACGAGGTCCGAATCGCGCCGCCTTCATCGCGCCAGAAAATCCTTCCACCCCCCACCAGGCTGGTGCCAACCGCTTCCTCCACGTCCGCCAGCACACGAAACATCCCATCGATCGAACAACCGGAAGCTCCGGTCGCAGCTTCGTCCACCGCAACCGCAAGAAATCGATTCCCAACCCAGTCCCGCGCGCAGACCAATGGTGCGCCATGCGCTTTCCACGATGACAAGTGCCGATCAACCGCTGCGAGCAAGTCATCGCTCGCCTGCCCCACCACCGGCGACTCGGCTCCAAATATCCAGACCCGGGCACTGTCCGGCAGACTCTCGAAATCAACTTTTGGCATCTCAACTCCTTCCTTTCGTTCTAGTTTTCGCGTTGTCGCGCCGTCCAGATTCGGCGCAGCAACGTCATTCGCCCTCGGGGCGGCCGAACAACAGATGCAGGAACGGCGCGTCTTCCTGCGCCATCAACAGATAAATATGATCTCCCGGCTGCAGCACCGTATCGCCACGAGCTGCGATCAGATGTCGCCCGCGGATTACCAACATCGCCGATGACGGCTGCGGAAAGGGAATCTCCGAAAGCGCCTGACCGCACACTGGCAGATCGTTCTCGATATGGAACGACCTGATCTCGGTGTCAAACGGCATCGGCCCTTCAATTTCCAGAACCGCAGACGGCGCGGGCGGTTCACCACTCTCGAGGCGCAACCGCCTCGCCATCCACGGTACTGTGGTACCCTGCAGAAGGGCGTTCATTACCACGATGACAAACACAACGTCGAATGCGCGTTCCGCGCCGGGCACGCGGGCGATTACCGGAAGCGTCGCAAGCACTATTGGCACAGCTCCGCGGAGTCCGACCCACCCTATGAACGCAATCTCCTTGGGGCGATATCCGAACGGCAGAAGACAGAGCACAGCAGCAATCGGCCGCGCAACAAGAGCCAGCAGCAAACCCAACCCGATTCCAATCGGAAGTACGGTGAGAATTCGCATCGGGAAGGCCAGCAGGCCAAGCAAAATGAAGATGGCGATCTGACTTAGCCACGCGAGCGAGTCGTGAACCCGCTGTACACTCGTGCGATATGGCAGTGCGCCGGCGCCGAGCGCTATACCGCATACATAAACAGCGAGAAAACCGCTCCCATGCAACACTGCTGGAATTCCGAATCCGAGACACGCAACCGCGATTGTGAATGCAGGAACCAATCCGCTCGGCCTGAGCGGAAAGCGCTGCAGCACCTTGCGAGCGCCGGCGCCGATTGCAACTCCACCAATGAGCCCGACGACAAGTTCAATTCCGACCTCTCCCGACGTGTGCCAGAAGTTGATGCTCTCGTTTGACGCGAGCACTTCCACAAGCACGCCCGTGAGAATGAACGCAATCGGATCGTTCAGTCCCGACTCGAGCTCGAGAGTTGTTCCGATTCTGCGCTTGAGATTAACTCCTGACGCCTTGAGTACCGAAAACACGGCGGCTGCATCGGTAGACGAAACTATTGCGCCAATCAGCCACGCTTCACTCCACGACAGCCCCAGCAGATGTCCGCCGAGCGCCATAAGGGAGGCGGTGATCATCACGCCGACGGTGGCCAGCACTGCGCCGGGAGCAAGCTGGCTCCGCACCTGCGACCAGTGTGTATTGAGCCCACCGTCGAAGAGTATGAACGCCAGGGCTACAGAGCCGAGCCAGAACGCCTGCTGATAGTTCTCGAAGTCGAGCTGACGGATGCCCTGCGCGCCGGCGATCATTCCAATGCTCAGGAACACCAGCATCAGCGGCAGACCCGTGCGCTCGCTGGTTTTGCTGAACATCACACAGATGCCAAGCAGCAGGCCAAAGCCTGCGAGTACAATTGCGGGAATGAGCTGTGGGGATGATTGCACGATTCAATCTATTCCCGCGAACCCGCTGCTATCCGTCCGCTTCCTTTTCGGCCTTTTTGCCGGCAGCCACGATGTCGCCGTCGGTGAAAAGAATGCCGCGTAAAATCTTTCGCCACTCCGGTTTTTGGCGCAGCAGAAACTCCAAATCCATGCCGAAATGTTTGAACTCCTCTTTCTGCGCGTTGTGCATGATCGCTTTGGCATCGTTGTTTTGCTCAACCGCCATGCGCTGTTCATACCAGTCAATGGCTTCGGCTTCTTCCACCAGCGATGAAATCATGCGCGCAAACGTGCGCGTTTGCTGCGGCAGTTCGGCGGGCGGCTCGTGATATTGATCGAATGACATAAATCTCCCCTTAAATTGGCGCCATCAATCGCTGATTTCCACGCCGTGTTTTTTCGCGGCGCGCTTGATGCGCTCCTTGATTTTTTCGACGTCGTCCTTGTCGTATTTCGCGGCGTTGTCATTCTGGTTGATATAGCTCCAAGCCGCGCGCACATGCTCGGCGCTATCAACCGGATATTTATTGTTCACGGGATCGGCGAACTGAACATTGCCGTATTTATCTTCGCCTTCATCGGAATTTACGTCGTCGCGTTTGTCAATTTTGTCGTTCATGAGTGTCTCCCCTTGACTTGGTTCACCTGGCGAACTCGCAAAATTCGGTCCGAATTCATTTTGGGACTTCTTTTAGCGCCGAGCCTTTATGCTCATTGTCCCAGCAGTCTGCCTTCCTACTCATATTGCACTCGAGACCGGTGCTAGCACTGGTCGAATCTTTCAACTTTTATACTTTTGGCAGGCTTTCGTGCCCGAGCGATATCGAAGGAAAGCTGAATTCGGAGAAGTGTCTCCATACTCACGCCGAATGCCTTCTCAATACGCAAGGCCATTTCGGGAGAAAGGTCGGCATTTCCATTCAGCAGATTGGAGATAGTCGGCCGCGATACACCGACTACACCCTCGCGCCCAGCTCGAATGCAAGCATGTCAGCCAGCTCCGCAAAGTGATACTTGAAGCCCGCCTGTTGTAGCACCCGTGGCATTATTCGCTGCGACGCCAGCACCGTAAGATTGGCCATTTCGCTCCCAAGCAGCATGCGAAGCGCAAACTCCGGCGCCGTTGTAAACGACGGCCGTTCAAGTACGTCAGCCAGAATTCGTGTGTAGCCGGCGTTCTGAATGGGGAATGGCGACACAATATTCACTGCGCCCCTGACATCTCCCCGCATCATGCAAAAGTGAATCGCACCAATCTCATCGTCGAGTGCAACAGGACTTATCCACTGCAATCCGTCGCCGAGTTTTCCGCCCATGCCGAGCTTGAAAAGGGGTGCTTGCTTGGCCAGCGCTCCACCGGCCGCGCCCTGCACAATACCGGTCCGCAGATGTACGACACGAATGCCGGCGGACTCGGCGGGCTTCGTTGCCGCTTCCCATTGCTTCACCGTTTCGGCGAGAAAATCTGTCCCCGGAGCGCTGGACTCGTCGAGAAGTTCATCACCGCGGCTGCCGTAGTATCCGATTGCAGACCCACTAAGCAGCACTTCCGGCTTTTTGTTTAGCGACGCGAGTGTATGCGCAAGCAGCGAGGTACCCTCGACCCGACTCTCGCGAATGTCTTTCTTGTGCGACGAACTCCAGCGCTCGTCGACCGGCGCACCCGCGAGATGTACGACAGCGTCAAGCCCTTCGAGCGCTTTTGCATCAAGTTTTCCGCGCTCGATGTCCCAGCTGATATCGTTTTCCCCGGGCACCACTTCGCCGCGTCCAACTCGCAAGACCTCATGGCCGCCAGTGGACAGGAACGCGGCCAGCGCAGACCCGATGAACCCACTCGCACCGGTAATCGCTACTCGCTTGCGCGGCGTCCCAGCAAACTCCGAATGTCGTGCAATGTCTCCGGCAGTTACGGCATGCCGATATGCGAATACCCTGGCGAGAGTATCCTCAGTAAAACCTCCAGCGACGAGATCTCCGACCGCGCCCATCGGCAACGCATATTCGATGATATCATCGAGCCGACTTTTGTCAGGACCGTTTGCGACGAAGGAATGCAGATGATTCCAGCTCGAGAACGGCCCGCCCTTCATCACGTCCCTGAACTGTTTGTTGGCTATGTAGTCGCGATGTTCGAGCGTCCAGGTGGTTGGAACCGGCCCCGCGTGCACCTCGAGTTCGACAATAGCGCCATCGCGAATACCGCCGGTGTGTTTCAACACCTTCGGTTTATCCCAGGGCGGTGCAAGCCGTTCGAACGCGCCCGGGCGCTCGTGCCATGCGAATAACTCTTCAACAGCATGCGGGACTTCCAGTGAACGCCGGAATGTGTGTGTCACGGGGTCAATCATCGCTCTCCCAGTTCCCGGGTCTCACCGTCATCCCGAATTGTTCAAGTAATCTTCACGTCGAGAATTCGCCAGCAGTACCAGCTTCCCACGGATGCCCAGGGTCGCCATTTACGAGCGATTTTTTCGAGTCGCGCAGCATCCGGCAACGCTCGCGTGTTGTATATACGCTGCGCTCCCTTGCGCACTCCCAGATCAAGCACTGGCAGCACGTCGGGGCGCCCAAGACGAAACATGAGAAACATTTGAGCAGTCCATGGCCCGATGCCACGGACCGCAACAAGCGCATCGATAATTTGCTGGTCGGACATTGTCGCGAGCTGGTCCAACGGAAGCTTTCGCTCCAAAACATGCAGTGCAAGATCTTTTACTGCCGCGCTCTTGGCGCCGGAAAGGCCACAGGAGCGAAGTACGTCGTCTCCCGAAGCCAGCACCGTCTCGGGCGAGAGAAGACCCTCTGGAGCACAGCTGGCTAGAAAGCGGCCGTGAATAGTGGCCGCAGCTCTCCCAGAAAGCTGTTGGTAAACGATTGCGCGCACCAGATGATCGAAATGCGTCCCATCTTCGCGCGGAAGAAGATCACATTCCCCAACTACCTCGATGGCTGCCGCCATACGTGCATCTTCTGCCGAAAGCTCCCGTGCTGCCTTACGGACCGAACCAGGCGACAGAATGGCCGGATTGCTCTTTGACAATCAGATCACATACCCATGCTAAACATGATATGCGCCTTGGGAGTTCCCGGTAGCATCAGCCACGGTCCGTCTTTCGAAGGGCTTGTGGATAGCCCGGTTGTCGCTGCGGTGGCAAACGGCATGTACACGACAAACAGCGACCGCGGATTGGCAACTTCGCCGGAAGCTGCGTTATATGCTCCCTTTGCGCCGAAAATCTGGTAGAGGGATGCAGCAGAGGTGGGCATCTTTATCTTGCCCGACTTCACTTCGGCGAATCTTACTGTGTCGACCTGTGGGCCCTTTACGCCGGAATCTCGAAGCGACCTGCCGCGTGCCATGAACGGCTCCATCGAGTCATGATAGCACGAGGCATGGAACTGGTCGTCCGACGGATCGTCAGCGAGACAGAGCATCCCGTTTTTGGCGGGACGCAGTAGTTCGAGCTTGTTTCCGCTTCGGTAACCCATCACACCTGCCCCGTCTCTCATCTCTTTGGGCAGCGGAAGTACCGCCGACGCAATCTGATCCTGCACAGACAATGACTGGGCAGTGAGGGTGGACGGGAATGCGACAAGCGCCACGAAACATGCAACTCGCACTGTCGGCGACTGGGTGACGCTCTTGAAATCGGGGAACATCGAAACTCCGGTGCGGGAATGTGATGTCGAAACGATATTCGGCGACACCGACAAGTCCATAGCTACCGCGAATTTAGGGCGATTTTTATCGCGCTCAACCCTCACTCAGCCCTCGTTCACCGCCGGAAGTGCTTTACGAAAGCGGGAAAGTGGCGCCGGGCACCAATGAATCCGGAGACAACATCCGGACGACATTCATGAGTTGCTGTTCAATGTCGACGAGTGTCGACCACGCGGGCCCGGATTCGCATGATTCGCCGGAGTGCGCCCTGTCGCTGGCGCCTTCCGCGTGCATTTCCAGACGACCCTGGCGGATTCGCGCCAGGGCGGACAATACCTCATTGGTTGCCGCATCGACCATTTGCGGCATCATATCTGACGACGACATGCAACGGGAATAGTCATCATCATCCAGACCGTGCGACGATTTAAGCTCCTGATCGAGCAGGCGCAGGGCCGCCTCCGACTCATACAAAACTTCCTGCGCACGCTCGTGGGTCATTGCAACCCGACATTCGGCAGCCTGTTGTGTCATTGCAGCTATCTCCTGCGAACTTCGGTCAAAGTGATGCTGCTAACAGACGGCGACGCTCCGAAGCTTCAGAGATCGCCGCGTGACAGGATGCGCCGGGCAACATGGTCAACCATGTCGAGGGTGTTGTAAGCGCCCGTCAGCACCTTGGTACGTAGCTCAGCAACCCTTTCCGGATCGAGGTTGCTTCTTGCTTCCAGAGCGCTCTGCGAAAGAGACCGGCCGGCGCTCGATATTTCGACAGAATCCGAACGCGGAGCGTCGCTTTCACGTCGCGTCGTCTCCTGGTTCCGCTGCTGATTCGGGTCAATTGGAGCAACTGGCGCAGCCCGTTCCGGGCGAATTGTATCGAAATGGTTTCCGTTTATTCTCATGTGGTTACTTCCTCCTCCTTTGATTGTCGGCAGCCAGAATCTACGACTTTAGTCTTTTTTGCAGGCCAGCGGCACTGTTTTCATCACGCTCCAAGCCGTGCGCCGCCGGTACTGACAGATCTTGCGGGAACTCCGGGAATCGGAGATCGAGGCTCGGTAGGGCAGCCGGCGTGATGTTGGCGCGACGGAGATAGGCGGCAGCTCCGCCGAGCGTGTAGGGGCGACCGATCGTGGACGCGACAAGTCGCGCTGCTCGCAGCGCCAGCCGTTCGACTGGGCCATCCAGCACACGTTCCTCATGCTCGGCGAGCTCCAATTCCTCCAGCTTTTCCTTTAGCAGGGAATCAAAGCGAGGCCTGAACGGTCCAATGGCGTGAATGGTCACTTTCCGCCTACCGGTGCTGTTCCAGACGATGTCTCAATTCGAGCGCCTGATAGCCCTCGTGCGCAATCCCGTTGCGGCCAGCACGGTTAAGCTCCTCGTGCAATACGCCCGTCCGCTCGGCCAACCGTGTCACAAGCTTTGCACTCGAGCTATGCGCCTCGATCAACGCATCGCTTATGCGGGATCTGATGGCGTCGTTCTGCTTGCGCCCGCGCACTCCTGTAACCACCTGCGTGCCGGATCCGGGCGTAGCTGCCTGGATCGTACCCATATGTCGCGCAAGCAGCAGGAAAAGGTTTTCTCGCTCCGAAAGAAGCTCGTACAGTTTCTCTTCGTCGACGCCAATGGTCGCGATAGATGCTTCTGCATTGACTTGAATCGATGCGCAAACCGCAAGCGCCTCGGCGAGCGCAGTGACCTTCACGCCAGCGACTCTGACCCCGTTCGCACCGGCATTCATGAACACGGTCAGGCCGAGCGCTTGACGTTGAGCTGTTCGGCAGCGCCGGCAAAGCCATCGCGCAGTTGGCTGGCAATTCCAATGAGCTTGTTCATCGTCTTGATGTCCTTCCGTGTGCCGACATCGACGAGCTCTCCAAGCATGACTTTGTAGATACCAGACAGGTCGACGGCAATCCCTGCTCCCTTCTCGAAATCCAGAGATGACAGAAGCTCGCTTACGATCGCGCGCGAGCGAAGAATCGACTCTGTTCTCAACGTCACGTCGCCCGACTCCATCGCAATCCTTGCACGTGTCAGCCGGATCACCAGCTGATCGAATAGCATCACGACCAACCGCGCCGGCGATGCGGACATTATTTCCATCTCACGATAGCTTGCGGATTTTGCTGCGTATGTCATCAACTGTTCGGTTTCTATTTCTGGGATGGTTGCTCTGGCGCGTTGACATCGCGTCAGCCGTACGTTGATATAACGTTCAATTTCACGTTCACATGATTGTGGTAGCAACTTGTATCGCGATACGTCGTTATCCTGCAGTATCGACAGGTGGATCTATTGCCTTCAATTTCCCGAATTCAGTGACTTGATCTGCTGGGTGAGATACGATCCCTGCGAGTTGATTGCACTAAGTGCCCGCTCCATACGCGTGAATTGCTCCGTCAGCACCTGGCGACGTAGCTCCAGCCGCTGCTCAGCTTCCGCCTTCCGCGTGCGCAAGCCCTGATTGCCGTCGTCTATGCTCTTGATCTGCGACGAAATCGTTCCGATCCCAAATTGCGTCGCGCCATCGGTGGCTTTCACAATTGCGCCTCCCACGCCATCGAAACCGAAGAGGTTTTCCACTTCATCCGGTTTGTCCAGCAACGCCTGTTTCACTTTCTTTTCGTCGACCACCAACAATCCATCGCGATCCAGTTCGACGCCCAGTAGTGGCAGACGTGAGTACAGACCGTTACCAGCAACCTGAATGCGAAGTGCGGACGTAAACGAGCTTACCACGCTGCGAAATGAGGAGTTGCCGGCCAGCGGTTGATCGACAGCGCGCTGCTCGTCGAAGAAACGAACGATTGCGTTGTATGCGTCAGCAAACGTCTTTACCGCTTTTGAGCCATCTTCTGTGTTGCGGTTTACGGCGAGGTCAATCGTCGTTCCCGGCTCTGCGTTCTGTAGATTAAGTGTCACACCGCTAATGGCGTTGGACACGGCGTTGCTCGAACGCGTAAGCAGCACACCATCTACACGTAGCTGAGCGTCCTGTCCGGCAACCAGTTCGCGCGAGCGACCCGCTGTGGTAACACTGGCCGTACCGAGCGAGCCTTTGGCGCCATTCGAGTGAACTGTAGACAGAGAAAGCGAGAGGCGGGACTCACCACCCTTCGCATCGGTGAGGCGGATGGTGCCGTCCTCTGCAAGTATGGCGCTTCCCGCCCTCGCGCCAGCACCGAATCCCGATGTCGCGTCGTTGATTCGGTCGACCAGGGTCTGCATGGTGTCGCCACTGGCGATCGTTACACCGATGGTTACGGTAGTTCCGTCGCCACGTGTGCCGCGAATGTTTATCGCATCACCGACTGCGAGACCGCTATCTGTTCCGTTCAGCTTGAGACCAGCCAGACTGGTTGCGGACGTTGCAGTTGCATCGCTGGAGTCGGTAAACACGCCACTCGATACGGTCTGCCGTACATCTCCAAACCCGCCGGCAGAAATCCCCAGGGCATCGATAATCGCAGCGCTATCCGCATCGTTTTCAACCGCCTGCACGTTTCCCTGCACGACCATGCGATACCTGGTCTCATTGCCATAATCCTCGGCCACCGCGCTAGCCTGCGCACCAGCCGCGTTGATCTTTGCAATTATGGTCGCCAGAGACTCGGTTTCGAGATTTATCGTTATCAGCTTGCCGTTTACCCGAATCGACGCCGGCGCTGGAGAGGTTGCCACACCCAGGGCCGCCGCCATCGCCAAAGTCGTGCTGGATACCGGCCGCGATGTTGTTTCGAGAAAGCCCAGCTCCCTGGCAATTCCACCTGCACCATCCGTAATGCTGACCGGTGTACTACCGGTTGCACCATGCGTGAGCACCAACCTGCCACCACTCGAGCCGTCCGACAGAATTGTTGCCGAGGCACCACTTGGCGAAGCGCCTGTGTTGGCGGCGTTGATCTTGTTGCGAATTTTCTCGAGGCTGTCGGTCGAAGCAACGTTGATCTGCTTTCCGTTCACCTGGAAGTCGCCCGTGAAACCAAGTGCGTTCTTGACGTCGCCGACAGTTCCACCACTGACTTTTGCCGCCTGCGCGAGTTGGAGTACCTCTACCTTATAAGTGCCGGGAGAGGCAGTGCTGCCGGTAGTTGCATGGAACAGACTGCGCGAGGTAGTGGGGCTGCTTCCCGCTGTAGCCGCAAACCCGCCAATACCACCCGCGCGCAACGCACGTGCGGCGTCGTTAAGGGTGTTCGACAAAGCGGAGAATGCTGACCATGCCGTTCGCTCGTTCGCGCGCTGGTCTATTCGCGCAGCGATCGGTGCAACCTTCCGGGTGTTTTCGACCTGGACGAGTTGATCTACGATATCCCTCCACTGAATACCGCTGGCGAGTCCGGAAAAGCCGGCAACAGGATTGCTCATTTATATGCTACCTCTGATTGGGCTGACGCCCCGGAGCCAGCAGTGCCGGCCCCGGGGATCAAGTTAAGCGCGATTGTCGTGCTGAGTTTTACCGCAGCAGCGAGAGTACGCCTTGACCCTGCTGATTCGCCTGGGCTAGCATCGCTGTGCCTGCTTGGGAGAGAATGTTGTTCTTCGAGAACATTGCCATTTCTTCCGCCATGTCCACGTCACGAATTGTCGACTCGGCGGCAGACTGATTCACGATCGCGGTCTTGATGTTTGCAACTGTGTAGCTAAGGCGAGACTGCGCTGCACCGAGGTTACCCAAGGCGGTGTTGATCTTGTCGAGCAGGCTCGAAACATCTGAAGTGGTTGAACCAGCCGATACATCAGAAGCGGTGAGACCGATGGAAACAGAGATGGACGAGCCGGCGGTTGCGTCGGAAACAGTGAACGTGAGGGAAGCACCGAAGATCGATGTGCCCTGATAGTTCGTGCTGTCCAGAATTCGCTTGGCTTCTTCAGACAGCTTGGCAAATTCGTTGTTCAGCTTGTCGGTTACGCCCGAGTTCTGCGATGAAGTCGACTGAATGTAGAGCTCTTTCTGACGCTCGAGAATGCGCTGAATCGTAGTCGCTGAACCTTCTGCGATTGACAACATTGCATTTGCCTGCTCGGCGTTGTTGGCCGCCTGCGTCAGCGCACGAGTGGAAGTACGAAGCTTGTTGGCGATGGCAAGACCTGCGGCATCGTCCGAAGCCTTGCTGATGCGGAGACCCGACGACAGCTTGGCCATCGAGCCTTCGAGATCGCGCTGCACGAGGAAAAGATTTCGCGAAGCGTTAAGTGCACCAACATTTGTATTGACGCGCATGTGTTTCTCCCTAAACAGTTATGAAGCATCCGTGCTTCAGGTGGAAGGACCATTCCTTCCGTCTTGTTCAGGTATCGCCATGGTGCTTGCGAACTTGAGGGACTTTTGCGCTCAGATCGAAAGTATGCCGGGAGCGAAATAGAGAGCTCGGTTGCTGTAACAAAAAGCGTGTTCGGTCGTCCCGTGGAGTGACAGTATGAGCCGGGTACGCCAGCGGCTTTCACCCCAAGGCCGGAATCGCCCGCCTCGTCACGCACCCGTTCACGCTCCCGATGTCCCGTAGCCGACAAACACAGCGCGCATCCGGCGTATCCCCTGCCGTCGA
>JBBSTN010000074.1:0-11569 GCA_038235845.1 Gemmatimonadales bacterium
AAGTCCCAGCGTGGCCGGAAAAGCCCCGCCTCCCAGGCCACCACCGACCCGACGAGCGACCGCACTTCGGGTGTATCCAGCGGGCCACCAACACCGCGGGCGATGATCGTGGATTCCATGTGTTCCACCAGCTGCTGAGTGGAATCCTGCTGCGCCCGGAGCGTGTCGCCGGGAAATACCCGCAGCGAACCCGGGTTGCACCGGTCGCCGAGATCAGCCCATGCCGATTTGCGCAAATACTGGAGTCTTTCCCGCTCAAGCCGGGCCTCGAAAAAGCGCGCGTCTTCCTCGAGAAAAGCCGCCACGGCGCGCCGTTCCGCCGATGCCGAGTCAGACTCCGAACCCTTGCCGCTGCCGGAGCGTGTCGAAGCGCCCACTCCCGACTTCCCTCCCCCACCCTGGGCGGCGGCGATATTTGCGACACCGCTCGCTACAATCGAGAGTGTGGTAAACGCGACAGCTGAAGCCCGAATTAGCCGTCCATATTCGTTGAAGCATTTCGCTCTCGTTATTCGCATCTAGCGGCCAGAGGTGAGCACGGACTTTGTCTTGGCGCTTTGGGAGGTCGCTAGGGGAGCGTCCAGCACCGGACGCTCCCAATCTTCGCGCTCCAATGCCTCGCGCTCCATCGCCAGGCGAATCTGCTCGCGCTCCACCGCCTCGTCCTCCGCCCGCTCGGTTGCTTCCTCGGCGCGCTCCTCTGCCTCCTCCGCCGCCGCCTCTGCCTCTATCGCCAGCCGCTCGGCACGGTATTCCTGATACCACTCCCTGGTAACCTGACCCGCGAGATCACGATTTCCGAGGCCGAACGACAGCGCGAGCGCGAGCGCGACGGCGCCAAACAGAATGGCGAACGCCGTAGTGACGATATCAGTGGCGATGCCAAGCTCCTGCAACGCCATGAATATGGCGAGCACAATGACGCCGCCTCGCCCAATTCGAGCCAACCATGGCCCGCCATGAAGCCCGCCCGCCGACGCCATGATCAAACCACCCACGAATCCGCCGAGCACAATGCCCAGAATGATTATGACGATGGCGGCGATGACACTCGGGATATAACTCACCAATTCCGAGAAGACGTTGGTGAGCGAATCGAGACCGATCATGTTGGCCGAGAAAAGCAACACGGCGAACATGACTATCCAGAAGAGAAGATTCCCGATCACTTTGGCCGGGTTCAGATGCGAGCCTGAACGCTCGACCGCGTGAGTGACTCCACCCCTCTCCAGAAGGTGATTAAACCCTACCCGGCGCAGAAGTCGCTGTGAGCCTTTTTCCAGCACCTTGGCCAGTAGATAGCCGACAAAAAGAATCGCCAGGGCTCCAAAAAGCGATGGCACGAACTGAGCAAGCAGCGAATAGCTCTGCTCGAGGCGCTCGGAGAAAGTGGCGGATACCGAAGCATCCCCGCCGCCTGGCGCGGCGCCCTGGGCGAGCAGAAAAGTGTCGGGGAACTGAGTGAATTGCACTGCAGAGATGCGAAAATGACAGTCGGGGGGCGCTGGCGATGGCCGCGCGGGTAGCCATTCGGCTACAAAAAATGCACTTGCATCAAACTTAGCGACCTTCGACGTTCGGACGTAGAGGGGATGTCAACGGGGCGAATCTTTGCATGTGGCTCTGATGTCTCAAGTCGTAGGTGGCTCTGACGTCTCACGTCGGATACTCGCGCCTTGTTGTATCTGTCGACTGACGGCTGACGACTAGCGCTCTCTACCAACTCCAGTCGCGAGTATCCGACGTGAGCCGTGAGTGGTCACCTAGGTGCTCTATTACCCGGCACTCCATTGCCGTGCACAGGTCGCTCGATGAGTGAGCTGACACTACCCACGCGCGTTGCGTCGAGCGTCGTGCCGCAGAGCTTCCAGTTCGCGCCGCAAAGGGGCCCAGTATTCGCGATCGGCGGCCATCATCGTCGTTTGCTCGGCCAAAAGTGTCGCGTCGACATCGCCGCCACTTAGAAGCGCGTGAACAGGTATCCGGGTTGATCGCGCCGCGGCTTCCGGATATCGCCTCACTACCTCCTCCAGGAATTCCGGCGACCTCAGCTCCGCGAGCCAGAAGTCGACTTGTTGCTCTGTGGCAACATCGTCGCGCGCCGCCGCGTATGAGGCGTCCACAAGACGACGGATCATCGGCCAGTCCTTATCGCGCTGCGTCTTTTTCGCGGCAACAAGATCCTCGAGGGCCATCACTTCTACAATGACTTCCTGGTCGGACACCGAGGATTGAAGAGCAATGGTCGTGCGGCGCTCCCATAACGAGGGAAAGTCTTCAACTCCGCGCATCCGGCTCATAACGTCAACCCGCAATGGCTGCTCTGAGGGGTGTGGGATGCTAAAATGCACCGCGTGACCCCGTCTCAGAAATTTGAGATCGAAAGGGGGAACGGCGATAACGGAGGCTTGCATTGCCTTGAGTGCGGCCGTAAGTGACGGAAGCGCTTCATCCGTCGCAAGCACGGCCAGATCCAGATCGCGACTATACTCCGCCGCGCCGTACAATACGCACGCCTGACCCCCCATCAACAGGGCGTGGACGTCGAACTTCCGGATCGTAGAAAGGACTCGAAGGATCTGGATCGGGATCACTGGTTCCTCCGAGTGCATGATACCAGGCAGCCAAACGGACGGTTTCTGCCCACCGCTGCTGGGGAGTAAGGCGCATCCAGCTCGCGGTCTCCTCGCCGTACAGATCTTCGAGGGTCACCCGTCTCGGCGGGCTCTCGGGGGGAGTGCTCATGGTTGAAAGTAGCATTCGGTTGTCCAACTTGCCCGAGAAGTTTTTTCTGATGTCTCACGTCGGAAACTCGCGCCTTGTTGTATCTGGCGACTCATGGCTGACGTTCGCTGCTAACTCCAGTTTCGAGCATCCGACGCGAGACGTGAGTGGCTGGACTTCGCGACCGCTACAGCCTCGTGCCACGCTTCACGTCGAATATCGAGCTTCGTTTGCAGACCGGGCATAACAGCCACTCCCGCTGACGCCGGTAGCCTAGCCCGAATGAACCGCCGCCGATTGGACGTTGCGTCATCGGAACGCCGCAACGAGGGCAGTCAGGCTGATTTCCCGCTGCAAACGCTTCCCGTATCTCACGCTCCTCGTCGACAGTGAAGCGCGCCGATTCGCTCATATCGAGACCACAACCTTTCCGAACTGCTCGCCGCTTTCGAGCCGTTCGTAAGCTTCCTGCGCATTCTCGATCGGCCATACGGAGTCGACGGGAGGTACGAGCGCTCCCCCGCGAAACGCTTCCGCAATCGCGCTGTATTCGGTGTCGTTTCCCATGGTAGAGCCCATCAGCGTCCATTGATTCCAGAACATTCGGCGCACGTCGATGGAGACATGGGGACCGGAAGTGCCACCGCAGGTCACGAGACGACCAAGCTTTCCTAGCGCCATAAGCGACTGTGGCCAGGTGGCCTCTCCTACGGAGTCGACGATCACGCTCACCCCTCGCTTTCCGGTTCGGGTGCGAATGTCGCGCCCAAGATTCGGGACGTGATGGTTGAGCAGGTGGTCTGCACCCAGCGTCCGCGCGCGCTCGAGCTTATCGTCGCTGCCGGAGGTCACCCAGGCGGTCGCGCCAATCCGCTTCACGATCTGCAACGCGGCCTGCGCCACACCCCCGCCAATTCCCCAGATGAGCACTTCGTCGCCCGGGTGAACCCGAGCGCGGGACACTATCATGCGCCAGGCAGTGAGTGTGGCTAATGAGAAAGCGGCGGCGGTTTCGAAAGGGATGTCATGCGGAATCGCCCGCACATTCGCCGCCGGAACCACCAGATATTCCGCCATCGTACCGGGGCGATTTTCGCCCAGAATGCTGTAGCTCAGGCAAAGCGGCTGTTCACCGGCGCTGCAGTATTCGCAATCGCACTTACGGTCACTGATGCCGGGATTGATAATGACGTGATCGCCGACGGCGATCTCAGTGACGTCGGGGCCGACCGATTCCACCACGCCTGCACCGTCGGATCCGACGATCCAGCCGGGCTGAATGGTCACCCCGGGAATGCCGCGCAGGATCCACAGATCGAGTCGATTAAGTGCCGCCGCATGTACACGAACCCGAACGTCGTCCCTTTGCTCCAGTTCAGGCACGTGCACATCGTCGCGGAAACGCAATTGATCGACGCCTCCATGGGCATCGATGGTTACAGCTCGCATTCTCATATGGATTGATGAAACGGTTAGGCGTGGTGCGTTCGTGCACCCTATATTGGAATCTACAATTCGTCTACAATTCAGCCGCTCCGTTGCTGCCTTCTCCGTAACAGCGGCGTCACCCGCACGAAATCGCAAGCATGGCGTCTATCAAGGTTCCACCACTCGGCGAATCAATCGTTGAAGCGACCGTTTCCCGCTGGCTAAAGCAGGAGGGCGACGCTGTATCGACGGGAGATACGCTGGTCGAGCTCGAAACCGACAAGATCACCGTTGAGGTGGCAGCCCAGGAAAGCGGGGTGCTGTCGACGCTTTCCGTCAAGGAAGGAGATGTGGTGAACGTCGGGGATTCGCTCGGAGAGATTGGCGCGGGGGGCGGGCAGACAGCTGGCGGGCAATCTTCGGAAAGTCGGTCGTCTGGCGGACAATCGACCGGCGCGGCGTCATCAGCCGGGCAGCCCCAGCAGAGGGAGCCCGTTTCAGCAGCAAGCGGCGACTCTGGCGCGGGCGGCACGGGTGCCGGCGGTGCCATTGCTTCTGGGGCTGGCAAGCAGGGCGGTGCGCCGGAATCGTTTGTGGCTGCGCCAGGCGATGGAGTGCAGAGTGGGGCGCCGGTTGCTCGAGGGCACGGGAATGCGGACAATGACGCTGGCGGCGTCAAGATCTCGCCAGCTGCGAGTCGCATCGCGGCGGAGTCGGGGCTCGATATCGGTCGCGTCGTAGGCACAGGGCGCGGTGGCGTGGTGAGCAAACCGGATGTGCTTGGCGCATTGAACGCCCAGTCGTCAGCGTCAGCCGGAGCGGCCGCCGCGCCAGAGTTGGGATCTGAGCGGCCAGCGTCAGCATCAGCACCAGCACCAGCACCAGCGGCGCCAAAACAGTCGTCAGCGTCAGAGTCGCCCGCAGCAGCAACAGCCAAATCCTCGCAGGGAGCTCCCGACCCCGCCGCGAGGGAAACTCGCGAGAAGATGTCCACTCGGCGCCGGAGGATAGCCGAGAATCTTCTTCAGTCGCAGCACATGACGGCGCATCTCACGACATTCAACGAAATCGACATGACCGAAATCATGTCGCTGCGTGAACGTCTCAAGGAGCGTCTGGAAAAGGAAAAGGGCGTGAAGCTTTCCTACATGCCCTTCTTCACCAAGGCCGCCTGCCTGGCGCTCAAGGCCTATCCGCTCGTGAATTCACAGCTCGACGGCGATCACATCGTCTACAAGCACTATGTGAACATGGGCGTCGCCGTGGCGTCCGAGGCGGGGTTGGTGGTGCCGAACGTGAAAGATGCCGACAGCAAGAGTCTCATTGAAATCGGCAATGAGATTGGAGCCGTCGCCAAGCGGGCGCGCGATGGAAAGCTCACCATGGACGACCTCACCGGTGGAACGTTCACCATCACCAACGGTGGCGTGTTTGGCTCGCTCATTTCGACGCCAATCATCAACTATCCGCAAACCGGCATTCTTGGCCTTCACAAGATTCAGGATCGAGTGATGGCCATCGACGGCAAGGTGGAGATTCGGCCGATGATGTACGTGGCCTTGTCCTATGACCATCGCATCATCGACGGTCAGCAGGCCGTGCTGTTCCTCGTGCGGATCAAGGAGTTGATGGAAGATCCGGCTGCGATGCTGGTGTTCTAGCTCGCATTTGAGCGGCGCGTTCGAGCAGGGCGCGAAGTGCCGGAAGGGTGACGTAGTCTTTTGCCCTACCGGCACTTTCTTTAGATCTGATAACATCTGCGAGCGCCGCGACCACTACAGGTGTTTCGCTGACTCTCAGCTCTACTGCACTTGCGATCAAATCGTCGTAGCCCGTGGTCCCAGCTGGTGTGAATGCGAGGTCGAGATCACCAGCGCGAGTCGTGAGGTTGAGCAGATCTACTCGCGATAACATCGCCGCCGACCGATCGAAATCGAGTCCGTCTGCAATTCCAGCTACCCGAACGCGTGCGTGCAGGTCATCAAGAGCCTTTGCGAGCCGTTCAAGATTATCAGCGTCTCGCAATGGCGTGATGTCGACATCGAACGTGGTGTGCGGCGAGCCGTAAAGCGTGCCGGCAAGCCCGCCGATCAACACATAGAGCACGTGCCTGTCGTGAAGCACGCGTAGAATTTCCTGCGGATCAAACCCTCCGCTATCCGCCAACGGCCTGCTCCATCGCCCGTCGTCCCGCTTCGATAAAGCGTACCGTTCGGCGAAGCTGCTCCAGCCGTTCCGTGGGTGTCAGCGCGAGGTTGGCGCCGAGCTGGTCGAACTGCTCTTGTGAAGCAGCATGTCCTTCCTGTGAAGCAGCATGTTCCTCCAGCGATCCTAGTTCAATTTTGAGATCTAGACCACAAACTCTGACGATGCGCTCAAGAGTCTCCAGGCTTGGGGCACTACCATCCCGTTCCCACCGGGAAACTGCGGACTGCGTGGTTCCGGCGAGACCAGCAAGCTGTTGCTGCGTCAGTCCTGCCCGCTCGCGCGCTTGCCTTATCAGTTCGGCTGTCAGCATACCTAAATATAGCGGATTAGCTATATAGAAGGGCTCGCGTAAAGTAGCTGTCGAATAATCGATGCTCGGTAGCCCCGAGAATGACAAAGCCCGGCGCATCCCTCAAAGACCACGAGTGCCGGAGGCCCCAAGATGCACGATGCCCCTGCGGCAAAGCCGCAGAGGCATCGGTGATCGCAAGAGCGCGTTGCCATTCGAAGATGGGAGTCGCGTCCGGCTGGCGGCGTTCGACCGAAGTCCTATCCGCTGTTCCGAAGACGCCCCAGAAACACTCGGGTAACACGCCAAATAACAGTCCACTTCACAGCAACGCGAGCATCCGGCGCTGATTAGCTTGGATTATGACCGAACAAATCGAACAAGACGTCAAATCAGCGGATGTAGTCGTAATCGGCGGCGGCCCCGGCGGCTATGTCGCCAGTATTCGCGCCGCACAGCTCGGCCTCTCCGTCACCTGTGTCGAACTCGACAAAACGCTCGGCGGCACATGCGTGAATGTTGGCTGCATACCGTCAAAGGCGTTGCTGCAATCGTCCGAACATTTTGAGTTTATTCGCTCTCATGCGGCCGAGCATGGCATCGAGGTTGATAATGCGCGCATCGATCTCGATACGATGATGAAACGAAAGCTCGATGTCGTCGCACAGAACACCAAGGGTGTCGAGTTTCTGTTCCGCAAAAACAAGATCACCTGGGCGCGCGGTGTCGGTACGCTCAAGCGCGACAGTATTGTCGAAGTTAAGGCCACCGACGGCACGGTTACCCGCTGGCAGGGCAAGTCAATAATTCTCGCCACCGGTTCGGTACCCGTCGATCTGCCTTTTCTCAAGTTCGACGAGAAGCGCGTGCTGTCGAACGTTGGCGCGTTAATGATTCCGGAAGTACCCGGGCATCTGATAGTCGTTGGCGGTGGCGTTATCGGTCTCGAACTCGGTTCTGTGTGGCGACGACTCGGCGCGCGTGTCACGGTGATCGAGTATGCACCGACGATTCTGCCAGGTATTGACGACGATGTTGTCAAAGAAGCCGACAAGATTTTCCGCAAGCAGGGGCTGGAGATTTACACTGGTACCAAGGTTGTCGGTGCCGATGTGCGCTCCGACGGTGTCACGATACACGTCGAGAAGGACGACAAGCGCGACTCCATTTCGGCCGACTACGTGCTGGTATCCGTGGGCCGAAAGCCGTGGTTGCATGGTGTTGACGCTGCCGCGCTTGGTCTCACGCTTGGGCCACGTGGCGAGATTGCGGTAGATGATCAGCAGCGCACGAACCTTCCGAATGTTTACGCAATTGGCGACGCAACCGGTGGCAAGTTGCTCGCCCACAAGGCTGAGGAAGAAGGCGTGATTGCGGCCGAGGTGATAGCGGGAAAGCCTGTGCACATGCACCAACGGACGATTCCAGGCATCGTTTACACATGGCCGGAGATCGCGACCGTCGGTCTCTCCGAAAGCGAAGTGAAGGCAAGCGGGCGGGCCTATCGTATCGGTAAGTTTCCGTTCAGCGCTAACGGCCGCGCGCGCACGATGGCGGAGACACAGGGCTTTGTGAAGTTCGTCGTCGACAAGGACACCGACGAGATACTCGGCGCGCATATGATTGGCGCGAACGTGTCGGATTTGATGGCCGAGGTTGTGCTAGCGATGGAGTATCGTGGGAGCGCGGAGGATATCGGGATCACGGTGCATTCGCATCCGACATTGAGCGAGACGGTGAAGGAGGCGGCGTTGGCGGCGTTGGGGCGAGCGATTCACATGTGATTATATCCGCACCGGTTAGATCACAGCATCCGCTCACCGTCCGGATTTCTGTATGCGGTACACAACCAGCGACACTACGTCGTCTTCGTTTGTCTGACGAACGACGATCCGATCATCGCCGAATGCAATGGGACCTCCGTTCACCTTCCAGGTAAGTCGCCCGATGATTGCTCCGTCTTGACGAAACACGGTTGCCGTTCCGGTCAAATCGCCGGGAGCCCTCGGATCCACCACCCATAGTGTGTGGTTTGGTGTGACAAAGAAATTTACGTATGGGGGGAGTGAATCGGCGCTCGGCCTTACCTCTTCAACACGCCGCGACTCTGCGGGATCGACACGTTCGCCAACCTGCGAGCTAAGGCTACGCAATGAATATGCGACGACGGAGTCGCGCATCGCCTTGGTAACCGCTCGTCGCGATCGCAGCACTCGCAGGGACGATCGCACCACTCCGGCCGAATTTCGAAGATCGATACGATAGCCTTCGCCCGATCCGGTAGCTATAGCGAGGTCCCACGCTACCACACTTGCGAAGCGCGTAAAGCGAATCGGCATATAGGTAATATTCCGTCGCCCGCCATATCTCGTTTCGATTGCCGCCAGTTCGAAATCCGGAACGGAAGCAATATTCCTTGCACGCTCGCCGTTTGCTGAAATCACCAGCACCGACGCGGGGGGTCGCGTAAAGCTGTCCTCAACGCCCCGCTGCAACCTTCCACCAGTCGACATTACCAACTCACCGCTGCGCAGAGCACCCCTCGGCCGCAGATGTCGCCCCGAAAAGTCGGTGGGATACGGCTTGCTCCCTACAAATCCCTTCATAGCCAAGAGCCAATTGATGCGGTTGTTCGCACCATCCGTAATAACAAGCGTATCCCCACGCGCTCGCGACATCCCCCCAGGTGCCATGAGCTCGCCCGGTCCGCTGCCCCGCTTGCCGAGAGCTCTCAATGCGCGACCGTCTGCCGCGAATACGTATAGCTGATTGCCAACGGGTGACAACGACACGATTCGCCCATCTGAGAGAATCTCTACGTTCGAGGGGTGAGTGAGGTCGTGGTCGACATCATCGGCACCTCCCGCACAAGTTATAACACCGTTTGCGTTGCAATAATGGTAGCGCTGCATTCGCAGCTGGCCCGCGCCGGACCTGGAAAGCGTGCTATTCTGCTATTAGTAACTTGATGGAGCGATCGGCAATACCGCGCAGATCGGCTCGACTCAGCATACATCGCGATGAGTATCCAATCTCTCAACTGGTTCACTCGCCCGGAACATTGATGCTGTCTCGACGCAGGAGGCTTGCTTCGAGACTCGCGTGAGCTCGCAGCTGCTGCGATCAGTACCGGAACCTCAAGACGTCGATTCCACTGTCGACATCGCTGTGCTCGCACGCGTCAATGTCGGCCACAGGATGTCTTTAACGGCACTTTCGGCTGCCCCTGCCCACACCCGCTGCAAGGGCCAGCCTGACGTAACCGCTACGCCTCACTCTGATGCGGAAGCCTCCAACCCCGCAATATCAAGCTTGACCATCTTGAGCATTGCTATTCCTACTCGCTTCGCCTTGCTGCGATCCGGGTCAGACATAAGCTCCCCCAATCGTGTTGGCACATTCTGCCAGCAGACGCCATACCGGTCTCGCAACCAACCACACTGTTCGGCCTGTCCGCCTTCGAGCAACGCGCTCCAGTACCGATCAATTTCGTCCTGAGTGTCGCAGTTCACCACGAACGAAATTGCATGGTTGAATGGGTCAAGCGGCCCTGCACTCATGGCCATAAACGGTTGATTGAACAGAGTGAATTCCACAATCTTGACCGAACCTGCTGGGCCGCTGGGCGACTCATTGGGGAGCGCTGTTACCCGGTCTACTCGCGAGTCAGGGAAAACCGTTGCATAGAAATTGGCCGCTTCCTCGGCCTCACTTGTGTACCAGAGATGCGGCATGATCCTGGCCGTTGAGTGAGGGATTCCCGACCCTTTTTCATTCGCGGCAACAGACGCACGAAGCCGATCCTCCTGCGCGCGTAACTCCGGCGTCATCGCGTCACCAAAATCGTCAGCTTCGAAAATCTGACGGACTTCGATGACGCTCTCTCCCGGCATCGGGTTCGGGCAGCGCTTTGCCCACTCGGTCGCCTCTTCAATCGACGCGCACTTCCAGATCCAGAAGCCGGCAACAAGTTCTCGAGTGTTCTCGAACGGGCCCTTGGTAGTGCTTCGATCGTCGCCGTTGATGTGCACACGAACGCCATTGGAACTTGGAAGCAGACCTTCGCCAGCTTCCATGACCCCGGCCGCTACAAGCTCCTCGTTGAACTTCCCCATTTCTGCCAGCAGCTCCTCGCTCGGCATTACTCCCGCTTCACTATCAGGGCTGGCTTTTACAATCGCAATGAATCGCATATTAATAGTCCTCGCTCAAGCTGACATGGTTGCTTCGAACTCCGATGCTGCGTCGCGCAACTCATTGTCGCTCATCGAGCGAATTGGTGTGATGACGGCCCAGCGATGTCCAAATGGGTCCTGAAGCACGCCGTACCGATCGCCCCAGAACATGTTCTCAGGCGGCATTACGGGGGTCGCACCTGCAGCCACAGATTGTGCGAACACTGCGTCGGCGTCGTCGACACCAAGGTTGAGCGTTACCGGTGTGCCCTTGAGAGTGGTGGGTGACATCATCCCGCAGTTGGTAGCCTCGTCCACCAGCATTACCTGCGCACCATTGATGCTCACGCATGCGTGCATCAGCTTCCCGTTGCTGCCGGGCAGACGGAACAGTTCTTTGGCGCCAAAGGCTCGCGTGTAAAAGTCGATTGCGGCGGCAGCTCCGTCGCAAACCAGATGCGGGGCAAGGACGGGAGGCTGGTTATGCGACGGTTGAGCTTGCGCTGAATCTGTTTGAACTGACTGTGCTTCCGTTGTTTGTTGCATGAGGTTGCTCATGACTGCTCCTGTAAAGTGGGTGAAAGGGTTCGCCGCTCGCTCGTAGAGCGGTCGAACAAGAACTCGCAGTAGGCTCGCAGATGGCCGATAGAGGCCACTGCCGCACCCACATCCTGCGTTGCCTTTGCGAGTATGAATGCGCCCTGAAGCACCGCCTGCGTATGCAGTGCGAGAGTGCGGGCGTTGA
>JBBSTN010000075.1:0-11346 GCA_038235845.1 Gemmatimonadales bacterium
GCCGAACTGGTTACTCATGATGGTTGCGGTCGACGGCGGCGCGCCCTGCGGAAACTGCACCGCCCAAGGGCCCGACCAGGGTTTGCCGTAATCGTCGCCAACCGCCCAGCAGCCGGACCGACCCACTGCATAGCCTGCGGCAATCGCGATACCTGCAACGTCGGCAAACCGCGAGAAAATCAATTTCTTTCTTGTGATAACGAGCCAGCAGAGCGCTACCGCGCCGATAAATCCGCCCCAATAAACAAAGCCACCGCGGCTGAAGAACGCTCCCGGGTCGCCCGTGAGAGCCACGTAGTAAAGTTTGGCGCCGAGCAGTGTGCCAATGAGTGCGGCAAGCGTGACGTCGGGCATGGCTTCCGACTCGCGATCGTAGCCGCGACGAAAGAGTTCGCGCTGACACACATACTGCGCGACGAGGAATGCAAGCAGTACCGCCAGCCCGAAGCCCGTGAGTTCGACTGGGCCGAGCTGGAATACGGTGGGATGATGTATGATGCCGTCAGGAGACATCAGACATTATACCCGGTAGCGGCAGCGTTGCGTGTGCGGTCATGAGGGATGTGGCTCGTTCTCCCGCCGCATATCGAAATAATCCCGCCGCAGCGATCATTGCTGCATTGTCTGTGGCCAGGCGAGGGGACGGCGTATAAACCCGTATGCGCTTGATTCCGAATTGGTCCTGCATTGCCCGCTGCAAGGCCTTGTTACATGCGACGCCGCCGCCAATGACGATCCGGTTGCGTTTGAACTGTCGCTGAGCGCGGCGCACCTTTTCGACCAGGGTATCGATCACAGCGGTCTGGAATTCGTGAGCTATCTCCGCCCGTAGGGTCTCGATCTCTCCTGTCGACTCGGCTGCTCGTACCGCGGAGAGAACCGCGGTCTTGAGACCGCTGAACGAAAGGTCGTAGTAGTCGTCGTCAGCGGGCGTGGAGTTGCTTCGGGTCATGGGCCGGGGGAACCGTATGGGCCTTTTGCGCATGTCGGTTCGCGACTCTCCCAGCGAGTCGGCACGCGAGTCTTCGCTCGCGGGTGCGACGGACAGCTGAGAATTGGCGCCGGCGTAGGAAGCTGCGAGCTGCTCGACAGGGCGCCCGCCGGGATACCCAAGACCAAGCAGCTTTCCGACCTTGTCGAACGCTTCACCAGCAGCGTCGTCGCGTGTCGAACCGAGCAGGCGGTAGCTACCCCACTCGGGCACGTCCAGAAGCATTGTGTGTCCTCCGCTCACCAACAGCGCGGTAAACGGCGGCACGGCGTCTTCGTGCTCGAGCAGCGTGGCAAAAAGATGACCCTCAAGATGGTGCACCGCGACAACCGGCTTTTCGAGTGCAAGGCCAAGCGCCTTGGCGTAGCTCGTCCCAACCAGCAGCGCGCCCACGAGGCCGGGAGCGTGTGTCACCGCTATCGCTGTAATGTCGCGCATTTGTATTCCAGCTTGAGCGAGCGCCTCGTCCACCACCGGGATCAAACCAGTGAGATGTTGTCGGCTCGCAATCTCAGGAACGACACCACCAAAAAGTCGGTGAACATCCTGCGACATGATCACCAGCGACTCAAGTTTCGGAGCAGGCGCAGTTCCGCTTACAACCGAAGCAGAGGTTTCGTCGCAGGAAGTTTCTATACCAAGAATGCGAATCACTTTCGACGCAGCTGCACCGTAAGCAACCGAGGCCGCAAATCGCTCACGTGCGCTTCCGATCCCGTGGGAAGGTCGATGTCAGCTTCACGAAGTTCGAAGCGAACACTGTCCCGCGAATCGTCTGTTACGGCACGCTGCAAAACTGGCGGCGACTGCACCAGGCGCAGCAAATCCCGACGACGTCCGACAACAAATGCGCGCACGGGCGCTATGGGAGTCCTGACTTTAATGGCACTGTCGAGGGAAAGCGAAATTTTCACTGGAACCCAACCCGCAGCGGGTTCTTCAGCGCTCACGATCAGCCATAGAGCGCATGCGCAAGCCAAAGCGACAATTCCGCGAACGATCTCGGACAGCTTCACGGGCGAGGTTCGGCGAGCAGGTTCTCGATCAGCTTCTGATTGTCGCGTGAGCTCCAGTCTTCCGGGCCGATCCACTTCTTGCGAATGCTTCCATCTCGCGCAATGACAAACGTCTCCGGCACACCGGTAGTTCGATACAGGGTGCGAATTGCGCTGGTCGAGTCGTGCAATATCTCGAATGTCAGACCCATCTCTCTCACGAACTGCTCGATTTTTGGTTCATCACCGGGCTGGTCGATACTTACCGCAACGATCTTGAGCCCCTTTGGACCCAATGTATTCTGCAGTTCCTCAATGCTGGGCATCTCGATCTTGCACGGAGCACACCAGGTGGCCCAGATGTTTAGAAGTACCACGTCGCCGCGATAGTCCGACAATGTCTTGGCAACCCGTGGTGTACCACGCGCAGACGGCATTGTGAGCGCGGTGAAACCCGGCGCGTCTGAACCCACGCTGACCGATGTGAGTTCATCTTTGAGAAAATGAGTGGCAGCAAACGCGGCAACCACCATTAACCCGACGATGCTTCCAACTACTGCCCATTGCTGACGGGATGTCACTATGCAACCTCGACGCAAAGTTTCCGCAGTGCGCCGATTTCGGCGGCAGGATCGGCGGCGGAGAAGATCGCGTTACCGGCAACAAATGTGTCGGCACCTGCATGCCAGCACTTATACACTGTGTCGCGTGAAATTCCTCCATCCACCTCGAGCGCCGCAGAACTGTTGGCCTGATCGAGCAGAAAGCGCGTGCGCGCAATCTTGTCTTCGACATAATCGATAAAGTGCTGGCCGCCGTAACCGGGATTGACACTCATAACCAATACTACGTCTACCAAGTGAACGATTTCTTCGATCGACGAGAGCGGTGTCGCCGGATTTATAGCCACGCCTGCCTTGCATCCAACTTCGGTGATGCGCGTTATCTGTCTGTCGAGATGGGTGACGGCTTCGGCGTGAATGGTGAGAATGTCAGCACCGGCCTTAGCGTAATCGTCAAAGTATTGTTCGGGCTCGACGACCATCATATGCACATCGACCGTAAGCGCGGTAGATCTACGCACCGTTTCGATGACCTTGGCGCCAAATGAAAGATTGGGAACGAACCGGCCGTCCATCACATCGACATGAATCCAGTCGGCACCACCACGTTCGCACATGGCGATCTCATCGCCGAGCTTACGAAAATCTGCGGAGAGTATCGAGGGAGCGATTCGAACGGTCATCGGCTCTTTCCTCTCACTGACGACCTTGCGGTGACAGACGCTGCAACGGTTGTCGAATCAACAGGAAGCCGACCGTTGCTCAGCACGAGCGAAACGGTGCTCCCAGGGTTCGCGTAGGCCAACGCCGGTGGAACAGTGGCGATTACGATTCCTGTGGCCCGATTCGAAGCACGAAAGGACGACGTGCCAATGCGCAAACCCATACTCATCAACCGGCCGCGGGCAGTGCCCTCCTCGAGGCCAACAAGATCTGGAATAACGACATTGTTGATGGAGGGTACCACCCTCACTGCGGCACGAATGGAGTCTAAGGGAACGCTGTTTATTGACTGCGGCGGCGCCGGCAACGCCGGTATCGGCGGTGCCGCTCCCGCTGCTACAGCGGCTGCCGTCGCGTTGGCCTCAGCGGTCTGGTCGGCTGTCCTGTCGGCTGCATCAACGCCGCCCGCCGTGACGCTGTTGTCGGGCGCAGGCAGAACGCGCGGAGCCTCGGTCTCTCGGTCTCTCGTGCGTTCCGGGCGCGACGATTGAGCTTTCCCGTTCGCGATGCTGTCGATGGTGCTCTCGAGTGTTCCTTTCCGTGCGCTCCCACCCCGGTCCAGCGTGTTGACGCCAATCACTCCCACAATCGCACCAACAATTACGCCGGCAAGCAAGGCGACGCCGATGCGAATGCCCCAGATGCGGGGGGCAGCCTTCCTGGCCACTACGCGCGCCTCCGCAAGCGGGCAGCAAAAGCGCCATCGGTGCCGTGAATCTGTGGCAGCACACGTAACCTTCCATTGTCCAGAACCTCGTGCGACACAGCATCTCCTGGTGGTGCTTCGAGTGTGAACTCTTTATTTTCGGCCAGAAACGAGTCGACCTGCTCGTCATTCTCTTCGGGTTCCAGCGAACAGGTACTGTAGACAAGTAAACCGCCCGGCGCCACGACCTCTGCCGCGGCGCGCAAAATACTCTTCTGCAGAGCGCCGAGTACGGCAAAGTCGGAAATTCTCAGTCGCCATCTGGCGTCGGGATGTCTTCGAAGTGTGCCTGTGCCAGTGCAGGGTACGTCTACCAGCACAACATCAACGGGTAAGATCGCGGGAAAGCGTGCATCGGCAACCATGGAAAGTAAATTGGTAGCGTCGACACGTCCGAGGCCCACCAGCATCTTTTCGACGCGGGAGAAGTTCCGGTCGCCGGCGACAACCATCCGCGCCGAACGAGCCAGTTCCAGGGCCTTGCCACCGGGAGCGGCACACAGGTCGGCTACCATGCTCCCCTGGGGGACGGCGGCATACTCGGTAACAAGCGTTGCACCCGGATCCTGAACAAACATCTTACCCTCGTTGAACACATCGAGGTCAGACAGCATTACCCCGGGCTGAAGACGCACCGATGTTTGCCCGGTAGAGTACGTCGGCACACTGTAGCTCTCAACTTCCGCCACATCGAGCCCGGCGACCAGCTCTTCGATGGAGACGCCGTATGGCCGCACGTTGATGGAAGCTTCCATATTGTTGGACACCAGAAGCTGCTCGGTGCTCGCCAATCCCCATCGCTCGACCCATCGGGCGACGATCCATCTGGGGTGGGAATGTCGCTGAGCCAAAGCGTCGACCGGATCGGCCGGTTGCGCCGGTTCGAGTGCGTCACGTTCGCGGTCGACCCGTCTCAGGATGGCATTGACGAGCTTGCTGGCTCCAATTCCGTGACGGCGCTTCGCCAACTCCACGGTTTGCGCAATCGCGGCGTAGGCAGGGACGCTGCCCATGTTGATCAACTGCTGCACGCCAAGCCTGAGCAGATCCGTGAGGTCGTCGTCGATCTTGGCCAGCCCGCCCTTCACTCGAGATGCGAGTACCGCGTCGATCCAACCGCGTCGGCGAAGCATTCCCCAAACGAGTTCCTGAGTCCATCGCCGGTCGCGCGCGTCGAGAGTGCCCGCCCGCCGCTCGAAGGCGGCGTCGAGAAGCATTCCGCTGCGAAGATCCGCCAGCATCATGGCGGCGGCCGTGCGTGCCTCGGTTACGCCGCCCGGACGAAAGTCGCGCCCCTTACCAGGGCGTTTGGCAAGCGTCGCTTTCTGAGATTCGTCAGCTGGGGCAGGCGTCATGCGCCAAAAGCTAGTCTGAATTCACCACAGGGTCGAAAATATCGCCTACGGCGACACCCCGGCCGCGGTGCCAGTCCATGGCGGAAATTCGTGTCTTGCCGCTGGGTTGGACCTCGCCCACCCTGAGTGCGCCAACCGAGCACCGAACCAGCAGACCATGCTCGTTTACGGTTCGAACGGTGCCGGGTTTCGATGCGAGCGTCGCATCGTCGATATTCTCGCCCAGAAGGTCGCTTTCGGCGTCGCCCTCACCCTCGCCGGTGGCGGAAGCGCAAAACAACTTCACTTCCTTGCCATGCAGACTCGCAACCGCACCGGGCCGGGGGTCAAATGCCTGGACGACTCGCTCGACTTCACTGGCAGGGCGGTTGAAATCGATTAGCGTATTGGCGCGCTCGATCTTCGACGCATAAGTGGCTTTTCCAGCGTCCTGTTCGACGGGTACGGCAACCTCTGCCTCGATCAGCGCCAACGCCTGCACGATGCCCAGCGCGCCGAGTTCGCTCAAGCGGCCGTGCAGGTCGCCATAGGTGGCGTTTGGCGGGATGGGTGTCCGGAGCATGTGCATAACGGGCCCAGCGTCAAGCGCAGGCACCATCTGCATAATCGAGATGCCGGTTTCGTCAAATCCCTCGAGAATCGCGCGCTGAATGGGCGCCGCCCCGCGCAATGCGGGGAGCAGCGACGCATGGATGTTGACGGTTCCGAGCGGCGGCAGGTCGATGACCTCTTTCGGGAGGATGCGACCGTATGCTACCACGACAGAAATGTCGGGTTCGAGTGCAGCAACCTGAGCCACGAAATCGGGCCCTCGTGGCTTGTCGGGCTGAAGGATTGTCAGTCCCTCGACCAGGGCCACTTCCTTGACCGGGGAGGCATCGCTGGTGGAGCGCGACCGTCCGCGCGGCTTGTCCGGCTGCGTTACCACTCCGATTACGTCATGACCTTCGCCGAGCAGCGCGCGGAGGGCTGGAACCGCAAACTCGGGTGTCCCCCAGAATAGTATTCTCACCTTATTGTCTGTTGGGGGACGTTAACGCTCTTTAGGCAAATCGCCCACGGGAAGCACTCGAAGCAGTTTTGGATAATTCTCCTTCTCCTTATCCCAATCCTTGAAAGCGGATCGGCGCTTGAGAAGACTCAGACGATCGAGAAAGAGCTTTCCGTGAAGGTGATCGACCTCGTGTTGGACGCATCGGCCCAGAAGATCGGCTGCTTCGACTTCGTAGACTTTTCCGTCGATATCCTGTGCGCGAACCACGATTCCGGCATTCCGCACCACCTGCGCAAACACCTCCGGGATAGACAAACACCCCTCCTCGGCCTTCGCCGAGCCGGTGCCTGATACGATCTCGGGATTTATGAGCACGAGCGTTACGTCGTCCGCGTCGACAATTGCCACCCGCTCGCGACGTCCGACCTGTGGCGCGGCCAGTCCGATGCCATTGGCGGCGTGCATCGTTTCGAACATGGCGTCGACGAGCTTGCGAATGTCGGGCGTGATTTGTTCGATGCGCTCCGTTTCCTGACGGAGTATGGGCGAACCGAGAACATGTATATCGAGCAGAGACACAGGGAAATCAGCTGAGGGCAGAGCGTTTGGCCGCGGCAACCCCGGCGACCAGTGGCGAACGGTTCAGGAAGACGAGTTCGAACCAGTCGGAGCATTTATAACGCGGGCGATGCGCGCGCGTTCCACAATAAGGCGGGAATCGCCGGACTTGATGGTGATGCGATCGGACATGCTGGTGTCGGCCCCTTCTTTTGCGTTCGGATCCTTTGGCAGAGTGGCCACGTGAACCACCTCGCCAACCACACCACCCGCGGTCACGATTTCATCGCCGCGCTTGATTGTACGAATAAGCGCCTCGTGTGCCTTGCGCTGTTTCTGCTGCGGGCGAATGAGGATAAAGTAAAAGATCGCGATGAGCAGGCCGTACATGAGCAGGGTTGGCGCGATGGCCGACCCGCCGAACTGCAGTGCGATGAGATTTGCGGCAATTGGAGCGTTCATGGTGAAATCGAGGTGGTGTGATAGCGGGCGAGCCAGTCACGGCTCCAGCCCGCAAAAGTTCCGGTGAAAATCGCCGAGCGCGCCCAGCGCATCAGCGAAACGAGGAAATGTACATTATGTAGACTCAGCAGGCGGAGTCCGAGAATCTCTTCGGTGACAAAGAGATGCCGGATATATGCCCTGGAGAACCTCGCGCAGGCTGCGCACTCACATTCATCGTCGAGTGGGGCAGGGTCGAGCCGGAAAGTGGCGTTTTTTATGCTCCGACGCCCGTCTGCCGTAAAAAAAGCGCCTGTCCGCCCCATTCTGGTGGGTGCGACGCAGTCGAAGAGATCGACTCCGCGCGCGACTCCCTCGATGAGATCTTCCGGGAAGCCCACTCCCATGAGATAGCGGGGGCGATCGCGTGGCAGTTCGGCATTTACCACTTCGATGATGCGATACATGTCCGGCTTGGCCTCCCCGACTGACAGGCCGCCAATTCCGTATCCGTCCCACGTATGCAGCTCCCGGATGCGCATGGAGGACTCGCGTCTCAGGTCGTCGTGAATGCCACCCTGTACGATTGGGAACAGCGACTGCACCGTTGTGGGCGCGTCGACGTCGTCTGCAAGAAGAGTGGTAAACGCCGTTTGACAGCGTTCGAGCCAGCGTAGACTTCGACGCATGGCGTCGCTCGCAACGTCGCGTGCAGACTGACCCGGCACGACATGGTCGAACTGCATTATCACATCGGCGCCAAGATTCCGTTCAATGGTCATCACCGACTCGGGTGTGAACTGCCGTGCCGACCCGTCAAAGTGACTCCGGAACTCCACTCCCTGTTCGTCGATCTTTCGTAATCCCTCGAGCGAGAAAACCTGAAAGCCACCGGAATCGGTAAGCAATGGATGGCTCCAGCCCATGAACCTGTGCAGCCCGCCCATCGCTCTTACGTTTTCGCTACCCGGGCGCAGTTCGAGGTGATATGCATTTGAAAGCACCATCGTGGCGCCGAGTGTTTCGAGGTCGACCGGGTCGAGCGCTTTGACGGTGGCCAATGTTCCCACTGGCATGAACTGAGGCGTGATCACTTCACCGTGCGGTGTACGAAAAACGCCAGCGCGCGCGCTTTGATCTGAAGCCTCGAGTTCAAACGAGAATGGTGATGTTGTCACAGTCGCTCAGATAATGCACATGGCGTCGCCATACGAATAGAATCGGTATTCCTCGTCGACGGCGTTTCCGTAAGCTCGCATTGTGAGGTCGTAGCCCGCGAACGCCGCGACCAGCATCAGGAGTGTTGAACGGGGCAGATGAAAATTTGTAATGAGATGATCGACCGCGCGAAAAGTATAGGGTGGCCGAATAAAGAGCGTGGTTTCCTGGCTTCTGGAATGCACGATTCCGCGCTCGTCTGTTGCCGACTCGAGCGTTCTTGCGCTTGTGGTACCAACTGCCCAGAGATGGCCACCACGCGCGCGAACGTCATTCATTTCTGCGGCCGCAGCCTCACTCACCTCACACCATTCTTCGTGCATCGGGTGCGCGTCGGGATCGTCATGCTGAATCGGGCGGAATGTGCCCGGGCCAACGTGCAGTAGAATCTCGATTGTTCGAACGTTTTGCGACTCGAGCTTGGCGAGTAATTGGGGAGTGAAATGCAAGCCTGCGGTTGGCGCAGCCACAGAGCCCGACTGATCTGCATACACGGTCTGATAGCGCGACTCATCGTCGCTGTCATCGAACCGTGCGATGTACGGTGGCAGCGGAATGTGTCCGTGAGAGCTAATGGCATCATCAACGGCAACCGCCGTCGTCAGCTCGCTGGTGTGGGTCACATGCAGCTTGACTATGCGGGTATGTCGGGGAGTGGTCTCCACAATTTCGATGCTGAAACCTGGAGCAACGCTTACAATCCGGCCCGGTCGAAGTTTCGCGCCGGGATGCACCATCGCTTCAAACTGGTCATCGGTGATACGCTTGAGCAGGAAGATCTCTGCTGACCCGCCGCTTTCCCTACGGCCCAGAAGCCGAGCGCGGAACACTTTCGTTGTGTTAACAATTAGCGCGTCGCCCTCCGGAATCAATTCGGCGACATCTCTGAAGTTCAGGTGCGAGAGACTGGCGTTCCTGCGATCGACCACCAGCAGACGACTGGCATCGCGGGGGTTTGCCGGGTACTGAGCGATCAGTTCGGGTGGAAGATTGTAGTCGTAGTGAGAAGTACGACTCCCGGATGGATGAGAGTCTGAAGCGATTACCGTATGCGGAATTCTGTCTCCCGAAGTGATTTCTTCCCAGTTGCGAGATCGGTCACTTCGATCCGCATTCGATACTCCGCCGCTGCAGCGTCCGACAGATCAAGAGAGATGAACTCGACGAGCGACGGCGACGCTGCAACCGCTCGATCGAACGTGATGGTGACGTTATTACGGCTCGCTTGCTGGCGGCCCAGGGTGTTACCGATCCCGTCGACGAGACGACCAGCAAATCCAGCCAGACCCTGCCTGTCGGCCCGGTCAACTCTAACGGACACACGATACCTGGACTGTCCATTCACAGCAGCCAGATCGTACATCTCCCAGAGAAGACCGATGGACGACCCGAGAGTGAAAATGCCTGGGTTGGGCGCTATCGCGACGTCCGTCCAACGGCGCACCGGTGACGAAGCATTGCGTGGCTCGGGCTTATTCCCAAGCAGGACATCGCTCATGCCAAAACCGGCGGAAATTTCCGGGTCGAGTCTAGTCATCGCGCGCGCGGCGCGCTTGCTGTCCAGCTGCAGCGCCTCCACCCGTACGACGTTGATGCCTGGCCCAAGTCTGCGCGTCCACGAACGCGCCATAGCGCCGCGCGCTGAATCGGGAGCAATGCTCGACTGGACAGACTCGATGCCTCGTACCTTCACGAACTGATCGTAAAGTCGGAAGTCGACATCGACCGCTACCCGGTCCATGCGAAGGCCGTTCACGAGTTCCGCCAGCGGTACCTGCACCGCTACGACTGCGTCGAGCGAATCGCCAGCTGCGCGGAATCGAGCAATGCGAATTGGAATGGTGTCTATGAGACGAGTCGTGGCCACGTTATCCCAACGCACAGGTGCGGCGGTAATGAGCTGCTCGACGTAGTCCTGGTCTTCCCGCGGAATTCGCGCCGTCGCAAATCCCGGCACAAGATCGAAGTAGAAAACCAGACCGGTTGGATACATCCAGGTGAGTTTACTACCCGCGTATGTCGTCTCAACCTCGGGAGGGCCGAATCGCACGTAGATATCGCCGCGATCGGTGTCTGCACCCCGCAGATTCAGATCTTCGTTGGTAAAGCGGAAGTCGGCATACACAACCCGCGACAGAAACTCCAGGCGAAATTCGTTTTCACCCGTCAGTGCGAGGGGATCGCTCATCATCCAGAACATCTGTTCGAGGCCGCGCCTTGATCCTTCATCCAGGGCCATGAACGACTTGGCGTCACCGGCGGCAGATTTAAGGTCGCGACCGTTTTTGTCCTTGACCGGTTTCGGCCTGAGAATGCGGCTGAGCTGAGTCATGCGTTCGCGCTCGACATCATCCATGGTGGCTTCGGCCGAATCAAAGGCAACGCTTGCCTGTGCTTCGTCACCGAGCCGGTGAGAGGCCAGCCCCAACGCCTGCCACGACTGATAATCGAGAGGGTAGAGTGCAACTCGCTCCCTCGCAATGTCGCGCAGCTCGTCCCATCGATTTCGCTCGCCCAACGCCATGAACAAATGGCGATTGATACGCTGATTGGTGGGGAGGACGCGGGCCGCGCGGACGAACATTTCGAGCGCGGAGACGTAATCCGCGTTGCCGGTTGGAGGGTCGACCTTGGCCGATACTGCTGCGAGATAGTCGCGCGCGTGCTGCCGCTGATCGGCCAGAACGCTGATCTCCCCGGACGACGTCAGCGCCCGATCTCGGCTCAGCTCGAAACGGCGCCAATTAGCCATGCCAATTTCGTCGGCCGCGTCGGCCAGACGGAGACTGTCGCCGGTTCGGA
>JBBSTN010000076.1:0-11153 GCA_038235845.1 Gemmatimonadales bacterium
ACACGTGGAACAGTAACCGTTGACGGTGACAGTGAAAAACAACTGCCGTCACACGTGGATCAGTAACCGTTGACGGTGGCAGTCGGCTACACGGCTACCTCTACATCGCAACGTATCCACGTGTGACGGCAGTGGCAGTTGACCGTAACGTTCACACTGTCACGTATCCACGTGTGACGGCAGTGGCAGCTGACTGTAACGTCTACACTGTTACGTATCCACGTGTGACGGCGGTTGCAGTTGACTGTAACGTCTACACCGTTACGTATCCACGTGTGACGGCAGTGGCAGTTGACCGTAACGTCTACACGGTCACGTATCCACGTGTGACGGCAGTTTCCGGTCTCGGTCGCCCATCCGCGTACCCGCTCAGTCTCCCCCGACTGCCACGGGCACTGTTCCTATCTCCCGATCTCCTGCCATCGCTCTCCGCCGCTTGCGTGCCTTTAGCCGCCCTGTCAGCTCATCGAGATACGTGTAGACAACCGGCGTGACGTACAGCGTGATAATCTGCGAGAACGCCAATCCTCCCACCACTGCAAGCCCAAGCGGCTGCCTCGACTCTCCACCCGCGCCGTATCCCACTGCGATTGGTAGAGTGCCCATCAATGCGGCCATTGTGGTCATTGTAATCGGCCTGAACCTGACTCTCGCCGCTTCCACGATAGCCTCGCGCGCGGACCACTTCTGCTCGCGTTCGGCCTCAATGGCGAAGTCGATCATCATGATTGCATTCTTCTTGACGAGTCCAATCAGCATGATGATTCCCACGTACGAATACACACTGAGATCCTTGCCGAATATCAGCAATGTCAGCAGTGCACCTACCGCCGCGAACGGAAGTCCCGAAAGAATCGTGAGCGGATGAATGAAGCTCTCGTACAGAATCCCGAGCACCATGTAAATCACGAAGATCGCGACAAACAACAGAGTGAGCAGTCCGGCCTGAGCCTGAGCAAAAGCCTGAGTGTCACCCGACAACGTCGTTGTTACACCGGCTGGGAGCACAGCACGTGCTTCGCGCTGCACCGCGTCTACTGCAGTTCCAAGTGCAAATTGAGGCCGGAGATTAAAGGAGATGGAAACTGACGGCAGCTGTCCATTATGCTGGATGCTCTGCGGCCCCACACCCTTGGTAAAACGGGCCACCGACCCAAGCTGAATCAGAGTTCCGGTGTTGGAGCGAATATACAACTGACTCAGCGACGCCGGATCACGCTGATACTCCGGCTCAAGTTCGAGTACAACCTGGTACTGGTTCGTCTGAGTGTAGATGGTGGATACCTGCCGCGAACCATAGGCGTTGTAGAGTGCCTGCTCGATCTGACTTGCTGTTACCCCCAGCGACGAAGCTCTTTCCCGATCAATATCGATTCCCACCTGAGGATTGCCCACCTGCAAATCACTCGAAATACCTTCAATCTCCGGAAGATCTCTCATGCGTGTTTCAAGAGCTCTCGCCGATGTATAGAGCTGAGTTATGTCAGACGACTGCAACGAGATCTGATATGCACTGTTGCCGCGGCGTCCACCGATATTGATGGGCGGTGAATTTCGGAAGAATACCTGTACGCCGGGAACACCCGATGTGAGACGAGTCAACTGACGCTGAACCTCGTCGACATGCGGTCGCTCGTTGCGGGGCGCGAGTCGAAGTTGTAACCGCGCGCTGTTGCTGTTGCCACCGCCTCCTCCGCCAACGGAAACAAGCACAAATTCGACGCTCGGATCGTCTTGTACCAACTTCGCAACCTCACGTGCCTTTGCCGTAAGTGCGTCAAAGCCAATTCCTTCGGGTCCCTCGATGGAACCCTGCAAACGCCCCGTATCCTCTGTAGGCAGAAATCCTTTTGGGATATACATGAACAAGCCCACCGTCGTCACAAGCATGAGCGCACCAAACAGCATGGTGAGCGAACGGTGATCCATCACCCATCCCAGCGAGCGCATGTAACCGTTCTCTGTGTTTTGATACAACCGCTCGATCGATCTCCAGCGGCCGTCGACATGCGCATGCGTATCCTTGGCGCGTAGAAAACGCGCACAGAGCATGGGAGTCAACGTCAGCGATACAAATCCCGAAACCATGATCGCCACGCCGATTGTGACCGCGAACTCCCGGAACAATCGTCCCACCAATCCCTGCATGAAAAGCAACGGAATAAACACCGCTACAAGGGACAGCGTCATCGACAATATCGTGAAACTGATCTCCCTCGACCCGTCGAGTGCAGCCTGCATCGGCGCTTTGCCCTTCTCGATGTGTCGGACGATGTTTTCGAGCATCACGATCGCATCGTCTACCACGAAGCCCACGGCGAGTGTCAGCGCCATCAACGAAAGGTTGTCGAGACTGTAGTTGAGCATCCACATCACTGTACACGTGCCGATCAGCGAAAACGGCAGCGCCAATGACGGGATTATGGTCGCTCGGACGTTGCGGAGAAAGAGGAAAATGACCATCACCACTAGAAGCAACGTGAGCAGCAGGGTGAATTTCACGTCGTGCACGGACTGACGAATCGATTCCGACCGGTCGAAAATCGTTTGAACGTTGATGCTGGGAGGTAGCTGTGGGGCAATCTCGTCCATGGCTGCCTTCACGTTTTCCGCGACTCTTACCAGATTCACGCCTGGCTGCCGAATGATTGCCAATGCAATATTGCCGCGACCGTTCAGCTCACTCATCACGCGCGTGTTCTGCACGTTGTCGCTCACATTACCGAGGTCGCCAAGCCTCACCGCTGCACCATCTCGATAGGCAATAACCAGCTGGCGGAAGGCCTCCGCGTTGCGCAGTTGACCCGATGCCTGAAGGGTGAATGATTGGTTGGGCCCCATAAGCAGCCCGGCCGGCTGATTGGAATTCCCCTGGTTTATCGCCTGCTGTACCTCGTCTATTCCGATGCCCCGCTGAGCCAACGCCCCGGGGTCGAGCTGCACTCGCACCGCATACTTTGCCGAACCGTACACCTGCACCTGCGCAACACCGGTAATCGTCGACAAACGCTGAGCAATAAGTGTCTCTGCGTATTCATTGAGTTCGACACGCGATAGCTGCTCGGAATTGAGGCTGTACATGAGCATTGGCGCATCAGCCGCGTTCGCCTTGTTGTACGAGGGCGGATTTATGCCCTGAGGAAGCTGGCGCAGAGTCTTCGAGATGGCCGACTGAACATCGGCAGCAGCCTTATCGATGTCCCGATCGAGCGCAAACTGCAGCGTCACGTTTGTACTGCCCTGTGAGCTCGACGACGTGATGTTGTCTATGCCGGACACGGACGCAAACTGCTGCTCCAGTGGCGTAGCCACAGAAGTGGCCATTACCACCGGACTCGCTCCTGGGAGCGAGGCGGATACCGTTATCGTGGGATAGTCGATTGTCGGGAGATCGCTGACGGGCAACTCCTGATACGCGACCACACCGAAAACCAGAATGCCGGCCATGACGAGTGTGGTCATGACCGGCCGCTTGATCCAGACTTCGCTGATGTTCACGGCTTCTTTCCTCCTGATCGGCCCGCTCGTCCTCCGCCAGCGGCCGGTGCGGCGCTGCGAAACTCGACTTTCCCGCCATCGGTGAGCCGGGTCTGCCCATCTACGACAATCTGCTCACCGCCCACCAGCCCACTTTCGATAGTGCTCACCACGCCGGACTGTCGGCCTACTTTTACCGGCACGCGCTTCACCCGCATGGAGTCGCCCACCACGTAAACGAATGATCCGTTTGCAGTAGTGACGATGGAAACAGATGGCACCGTGATTGCCGCCGAGTCGACATTCAGCTCGAGAGCAACGGTGACGAACTGGCCGGGCCAGAGATCCTTCCGCTCATTCTCCACTCGCGCCTTCAACAACACCGACCCACTGGCGCGGTCGACGACGTTATTTATGAACGCCAGCTTCCCTGTAACAAGACGGGTTGAGTCGCCCACCTTGGGCGTCACCTTCACGTTGAGCGGGCGATCCATTCCGCTTCTCGAACGCATTTCCTCGAAGTCGTTCTCCGGTACGCTGAACCTCACCATTACGGGCCGGAGTTCGTTGATGACTACGAGTGGAGGATCGGCCTGGGCCCGGACCAGATTCCCCGTTTTTACCGCGAGCTGCCCCGTACGGCCGGAGATGGGCGCCCGCACGGTTGAGTTATCGAGGTTGAGCTGCGCCACTTCGAGCGAGGCTCCTCCCGCGGCGACCGTGGCGGCAAGCGCCGAGGTTTCGGCGAAGGCCTGGTCGAGTTGTTGGCGAGTTACGTAGCCATCCTTGGCCAGCGCGGCGAATCGGCTTGAATCCGATCGAGCCCGCGTCAGAGTAGCCTCGTCGCGCGCCAGTGTGCTCTTGACGCGAGCCAACTCCGCCTTGAACGGCCTTGGGTCGATCTGGAACAGCACCTGACCCTGTGTTACCTCCTGCCCTTCAATAATTGCTGTGCGGACGAGCATGCCCGATACGAGCGACTGCACAGCAACGGTGCGGTTCGCTTCCACCTCACCATTGGCCGCTACCACGTAGGGCAGAGGACCCCGGTGCGCCGTGTCGATCGCCACCACAGGAGTTGGACGCTGGGGACGAGGCTTTTCTGCACAACCTACCCATACCGCAGACGCGGCAAAGAGAACGAGCACCCGGCATAATCGAGATTCAATATTTTGCATTCGTGGCTACGAGCGGCGGAACGAAATGGCGCGCCAGACCGCTTCGGCTCCTAACCGTCGGGTGGCGCGCCAAGCGAATGTCAGCGCAATGCGCTCGCCTCATTAACGCGTTCGTCGCTCATTTTGTTGGCTCCGTGCTCCAACCTTAGCCGGACCTTCTTTCCGGTTCTGTTGGCCCGTGCGCCAGCCTCAGCCAGACATTCGTGCCGGGTGACGACCCTCGCCGAACTCCTCCACCATCTTGGCGCAAAATGCCGGTAAATCGCCAGGATTCCGGCTCGTCACCAAACCGTTGTCCGTAACGACTTCCTGTTCGACCCACTCACCGCCAGCGTTCTCGATGTCCCGGCGAAGCGAGGGCCACGACGTAACGGTTCGCCCACGCACGATATCCGCCTCGACGAGCAACCACGGCCCGTGGCAGATAACCGCCATCGGCTTTGACGCCTCGAAGAAATTCCGCACGAAAGCCACTGCTCCATCGTCGGTCCGCATTTTATCAGGGTTCATCACGCCGCCCGGAATCATCAAACCGTCAAAGTCGTCCACATCGACTTCCTTGACAGTCTTGTCCACCGCAATCGATTCACCCCAGTCATTCTCGTCCCAGCCTTTTATCTCGCCAGCTTCAAGTGAAACGATAACAGTTTCCGCGCCTGCGTCGTTCAGGGCTTTCCGCGGCACCATGAGTTCCGACTGTTCAAATCCGTTGGTTGCAAGGATTGCCACACGCTTTCCCTGCAACCGATTGGACTGATTGCCTGATGCTGTATTTGTACCTGTATTTGTACCTGTATTGGACGCCATCATCTGTCTCCTTGGTGTTGTCAGTCTCACGAAGGCAAATTGAAGTACAAGTTTCGCGCCGCGTGTTTGTTATGACACCACGATGTTCAACAAACGCATGGGCACGAAAATCACCTTACGAACATCGCCACCGACGAACTTTGCGATTGCCGGCTCCGCCATCGCCGCGGCTAGCGCAGCGTCCTGCACGGCATCTGTGGCCAGTCGAACTTTTCCGCGTACCTTGCCATTCACCTGCACGACCAGCTCATAATCTTCATCCACCAGCTGAGCCTGATCGTATACTGGCCATCCAGAATCGAACACACTGTTCTCATTGCCGAGAAGTTGCCAGCATTCTTCTGCCATGTGCGGTGCGTAAGGTGCAATCATCTGCACTAGCGGAAGTAACTCGTCTTTGCTCGCGGTCCGGTCGCCCCTGCGCATGACGTTGGTATACTCCATCATCGCTGCGATCGCGGTGTTGTAGGCGAGCCGAGCGGTGTCCTCTTCGACTTTCTTTATTGTGCGATGAAGTTTGCGAATGACGTCTGCATCCGCTACAACGTTTGCAGAACCAACACCTCCAGCCGCCAGTTCGTCTGCGACGACATCGCGCACGGAACTCCAAATCCTGTCGAGAAAGCGTCGCACGCCAACGATTCCCTTGTCCTGATAGTCACCGCCCTCCTCATAGGGCCCGAGAAACATCAGATACATGCGAAAAGCATCAGCGCCCCATTGCTCCATGTAGCTGTCGGGGTTGATCGTATTGCCCTTTGACTTGGACATCTTCGCGCCTTCACGGATAATCATGCCGTGCGCACGAAACTTCGTGAACGGTTCCTCGAACGGCAGATGACCGCCGTCGTGAAGCACCATCGTGACAAATCGCGAGTAGAGCAGATGCAACACTGCATGCTCATTTCCTCCGATGTACGAATCAACCGGAAGCCACCGGTCTACCCGCCCGGGGTCAAAAGCAACATCGTCACGGCCGGCGCTTGGATAGCGCAGGAAGTACCAGCTGCTGTCGAGAAAGGTATCCGAAACATCCGTTTCACGACGCGCCTGCCCGCCGCACTGCGGACATGCAACTCGGTACCACTCTTCATGACGTGCGAGTGGTGAAATTCCAGAATCATCCGGCTTGAAGTCGGGAATGAACGGCAACGCGACGGGCAGGTCGCTTTCCGGCACGGGAACCGTTCCACAAGCGTCGCAATAAATGATCGGAATTGGCGGGCCCCAATACCGCTGACGGGATATACACCAGTCGTGCAAACGGTAGTTCACCACGGGCCTGGCATTTCCTCTCAAGGCCAGCCACTCCGTGACACGATTTTTCGCTTCACTCACCGTAACTCCGTCAAATGGCCCGGAGTTTACCAGATGGCCGTTGGAGTCTTCAGTGTATGCAGACTCAAGCGGAGAATCCCCAGCTTCATCCGCGGACGCCACCACGCGTGTAATTGGCAGGTCGAAAACCTTTGCGAATTCAAAATCGCGTTCGTCGTGGCCAGGCACAGCCATAATCGCACCTGTGCCGTACTCCATCAGCACATAGTCTGCAATCCAGATTGGGATCTGCGCGTTAGTGGCCGGATTCTCTGCATACGCGCCGGTAAAAACTCCCGTCTTTTCCTTCACCGACTTGCGGGACACAAGATCCTGATGCGACGTACGATCCTGATATGCCTGCACTGCATCCTGCTGCGCAGGCGAACACAACACCGCAACAAGTGGATGCTCGGGTGCCAGTACCAGATATGTAGCGCCGAAAATCGTGTCGGCGCGGGTTGTGAATACCCGCAATTCGTCCGCGACAACAGCATCGTTGCCACCTGTACCTGCACCCATTTCCCGAGCGCGAACCACTTTGAACGAGAGCTCAGCACCTTCGGAACGCCCGATCCAGTTTCTCTGAGCCTGTTTCGTAGTCGCCGACCAGTCGAGCGTGTCGAGATTGTCCAGCAACCGTTCCGAATACGATCCAATGCGCAGAAACCACTGCTCGAGAAAACGCTGTTCCACGGCCGCGCCGCAACGTTCACAAAACCCGTTCTCCACCTGTTCGTTGGCGAGAACAGTCTTGTCGTTGGGGCACCAATTCACGGCTGCAGCTTTCTTGTACGCCAGCCCCTGCTTGTAGAGCTGAAGAAAGATCCACTGGGTCCATCGATAATATTCAGGGCTGCTCGTGTCGACCTTGGCCCGCCAGTCGATCATGAAACCCGCTCGCTCCACCTGTCGCTGAAAATTGGCGATGTTTTTTGGAGTAAGCTCCATCGGATGCGCACCCTGCTTGAGCGCGTAATTCTCCGAGTGAATTCCGAAAGCGTCGTATCCAAATGGCTGAAAGACGTCGAATCCCCGCAGCCGCATGTAGCGCGCTGAAATGTCGCTTCCCGTGAATGCAAACAGGTTTCCAACATGCAGGCCTTCGGCCGACGGATACGGAAACATCATGAGGGCGTACAACGGGCGCTTCGCGCCGTCCATGTCCGGCTCGTTGGTTTTCCGATCAGCCCATTCCTTCTGCCACTTTCGCTCGATCAGCGACGGTTCGTAGGTGCTGGTGGCCGAGGCCGACGCCTCGGCGTCGCGATTATCGTGAATTTCTTCGTCATGCTTCATCGCTTCAAGTTAGCAACGCCGCCGCGGGCGTTCACACCCCGACGCGCCACGATCCGGCCCTACATATCCTTCGGCCGTTCGCTCCGGGGGAATAAGAATGCGCTCGGCTCCAGTCGGGGACCTTTCTCGTCGCAGACCGCAAAACGACTTCCCTCGTATGCGCTCACCCCGGCGTACCTGCCCTGTTTGTCAACAGCGTAAAAGTCGAGATCAAAGCGCGGGCGCCCTTTGTCGTCTAAAAGGCGTGTTTCAGTCATGGCAATCACACGTTCCGTCACCTTGAGGAGGGCGGCCTGAGGCTCCATTCCCTGTCGCATGAACTCCACCGCGAGAAAAGCGCCGCACACCTTGATGCAAGCCTCACCGCGCCCCGTACTCCCGGCAGCACCCACAAGATTGTCGCAATACTGCCCGGCGCCGATAATCGGAGAGTCTCCCACGCGGCCGTCCAGCTTCCACGACCTTCCGCTCGTGGTTGTCACCGAGGCGATATCACCGTTGGCGGTTACCGCGTTCATGTTGATCGTGCCCGTCGTGAACCGGATTTTGAGATCGTCGTCGTGGTCCAGCCAGGCGTCACCCTTGTTCTGTCTCGATTTCCATCGCATCCAGTCCTGTCGACTCTTCTCGGTGAGCAGATTCTGTGGTTTGAATCCCATCGCCATGGCGAATTTTCGCGCGCCCTGCCCCGCGAGCATTACATGGTCGGTATAGTCCATCACTGCTTTGGCCACGAGCGACGGGGTGGCAACATCTTCAAGACAGGCCACCGCGCCTGCGCGCCGGGTGGGGCCATGCATGCACGAGGCGTCGAGCTGTACAACGCCTTCCTCGTTGGGCAGGCCTCCAAGGCCAACCGACTGATCATCCGGATCGAGTTCCTGGATATTCACGCCCGCGATGATGGCATCCAGGGGATCCTGAGAAGCCGTGATGCCATCAAACGCCACTTTCACTCCGCGCAGGCCATTGCCAGAGGCAATAACCACCGGGCGGACGCGCCATGAGGATGAAACACCGGCTAACGCGTGGCTGGCTGCGACGGATGACTCCGCCCCGGCCCCGGCCCCGCCCCCAGCGAAGTTACCCGCCAGCGATTCGGCATCCATTATTCGCGGCACGAAGCCGAGTGCCGCCAGGGCGGCCGACCGTTCGATGAACTCGCGACGCGAAAATGACATCCATACTCCTTGCTGGAATCGAAAGCTGAGGGCACTGCGACGATACTTCGAGGAACTGGCGGTGGCGAGAGGGCTTACCGCCGAACACTATGTTCAGAATCATTTATCGATTCATCCCTGATCCTCCGACTTTGTGAAGATGAGCACACCCGCTGAAATTGCCACCTCGCTTCGATCGACGACATTCCTCGAAGGCGTAACCGACGCGTTGATCTGGAAGCTCGCAAGACATGTGACACTGCAGGAACTTGTACCGGAAGAAACACTTTTCGAGGAAGGACAACTGCGCAAGAAACTCGCGATCCTTCTCAGCGGCGCAGTCGCTATCGAGAAGTCGGCCGACGGTCGAACGACGCGTCTTGTTACACTTGGAGCTGGCGAAGCGGTGGGCGAGGGTTTGCTACTGGACGACTCCGACCATGGCACCACGGCGCGTGCGATTATGCCCGGCGTCGCTGCTATTCTTACGCAACCGGAGCTTGACGACATCATTCGTGAAGCGCCGCAACTTTATGCCGCACTGGTCGCGCGGGCGGCACGCGCCATTTCGCAACGCCTGCGAAGCGCCGATGCTACCCTTGTGGGCCGAGGTCGCACACTTGGCTTTGGTGGCCATCGTACGCGCATTGAGCACGACCTTCTTGGTGACCGTGAGGTTCCATTTGAAGCCCTTTACGGTGTGCAAACGCTACGTGCGCTGGAGAACTTTCCGATTACAGGCGTTCCGCTTCGGGAGTTCCCGGTTCTCATTCAAGCTCTTGCTGCAGTGAAGGAAGCGGCGACGCTCGCAAATCTCGAACTGGGATTGATTGGCAAGACTGAAGCTGATGCAATAGTGCGCGCCTCGCGCGAAATACGAGCTGGCCGTCATCACGAACATTTCCTTGTGGACATGATACAGGGCGGCGCGGGCACTTCGACGAACATGAATGCAAATGAGGTCATCGCTAACCGCGCCCTCGAAATCCTTCACAAGGAGCGCGGTGATTACGACGTGATCTCGCCTAACACTCATGTAAACCTCAGTCAGTCCACCAACGACGTTTACCCCACCGCGGTTCGTGTAGCGCTGCATCAAAGCATCGGTGGCTTTTGCACCGAACTCGCGAAGCTGGCCGACGCGTTCGAAGTGAAAGGCATCGAGTTCGCATCGATGTTGAAGATGGGGCGTACCCAGATGCAGGACGCAGTCCCAATGACCCTCGGCCAGGAGTTCATGGCATTCTCGCATACGTTGCGCGAGGATGTTGATCGCCTCGGCGAGGCGCAGTCGCTGATTCGCGAAATCAACCTTGGTGCAACGGCGATTGGAACCGGTTTGAATGCCGCGCCCGGATACTCCGAAATTGCAGCCGCAAAACTCGCGGAGATCACCGGCGTTCCCGTGCTGACCGCGCCAGACCTCGTAGAAGCCACCAGTGATACCGGCGCGTTCGTGCAGGTGTCGGGAGTGCTCAAGAGAACGTGTACCAAGCTTTCCAAGATCTGCAACGATCTCCGATTGCTGTCGTCCGGCCCACGCGCCGGATTCAACGAAATTAATCTGCCGGCGATGCAGCCCGGATCTTCCATCATGCCGGGCAAGGTCAACCCGGTTATTCCGGAAGTGGTAAACCAGGTTTGTTTCGACGTTATTGGCGGTGATGTCACCATCACAATGGCGGCTGAAGCGGGACAGCTTCAGTTGAACGCGTTCGAACCGCTTATTGCATTTCGTCTTTTGCGGAGCATCGATATGCTTCGCAACGCTTCGATTGTTCTCCGCGAGCGGTGTGTGCTGGGCATTACTGCAAACGCCGATCGCATGCGCGAGTTCGTGGAGCATTCCATCGGCATCGTAACCGCTTTAGTGCCCGTTCTTGGCTACGAAGTCGCCACCGAAATTGCCAAGACG
>JBBSTN010000077.1:0-11143 GCA_038235845.1 Gemmatimonadales bacterium
CATTGCCGTCGGCGTCATACAACCACGCGCCCTCGGCGCGTTTCACGTGTACCGGCATGGGAGACATGTAGTGCTGAGTGTACGGATGCCAAACGTGGGCAGCGTCGTGCAACAGCACGACGTCCGCCTGGTGAACGATGTCTGCGTCGTCCGCGATGTCTGCGTCGTCCGCGATGTCTGCGTCGTCCGGCTCGTCGTCGGGTCGGGTGCGATCTGTCATTGCATGCCCCGCGTAAGGTGCAAAATGGTAGCTGCCAGAACGTCAACCATCTCGGGAGGATGGAGCGCTGACAGCGAGACCCGGAGTCGCGACGTTCCTGCCGCGACAGTTGGAGGGCGCACACCAGCCACCAGCAACTCTCGGTGCCGGAGATTCGCGACGATGGCCATAGTGCGCGTCGGGTCGCCAACGATGATGGGTACGATGTGCCCATCATCCGGCCCTTTGACTTCACGACCGGCCTGCCGCAGCCGCGCGCGAAACTGACGTGAGCGGTCGCGAACTGCGTCGCGTCGCCAGGATTCGACCTGTGATAGTCGCAACGCCTCCAACGTCGCGGCCGCCAGAGCTGGCGGCGTCCCCGTCGTGAAAACGAATGAACGGGCCCGGCTCGTGAGAAACTCGATGAGCGGCAGCGAGCCAGCGACATACGCGCCCGAGGTGCCAAGCGCCTTGCCGAGTGTGCCAACGACCACGTCTACTTTCGCCTGCACGTCAAAATGCTCGACCGTGCCGGCGCCCGTTGGGCCGAGCACACCAGTGCCGTGCGCGTCGTCCACGTATGTCCATGCACCGTACCTCTCTGCGATCGCCACCAGCTCGTCGAGAGGGAAGACGTCGCCGTCCATCGAAAATACTCCTTCGACGACTATCAGTGCCCGGCGGTACCTACCTTCGTCTGCGTGAAGCATCGACTCGAGCCGTTCAACGTCAAGATGCGGAAAAACACGCACTTCCGCCCTGGACAAACGGCATCCGTCAATGAGAGATGCGTGATTGAGCTCGTCTGAATAAATCACGTCGCCGCGTTCGGCGAGCGCCGGAATCGTACCGACGTTTGCCATGTAACCCGTGGGAAAGAGCAACGCGCGGTCGACTTTCTTGAACCGCGCAAGCTCACGCTCGAGCGATTCGTGGACTGGGTGGTGGCCCGTAATCCGGCGCGCAGCGCCGGCGCCAGTACCCTCTGCCTGCAGCACAGCGCTGGCTGCGCGTGCCACCCGGTGATCCGAAGCGAGGCCCAGATAATCGTTGGATGCGAAGTCGTACGCCCGCTCACCGCGAATGAGCACCGAGCCGGAATGCCGCTGCTGAACTGGCCTGAGAGTACGTCTCAATCCGGCAGCCTGCATGGTTTCCAATTCGTCGGTCAGCTCTTCGGATATCGATCGTCGCAAGATCATCAACTGGACATCGTGCTGATAAAAAACAACTTTCTCTGTAGGAAATGCTCGTTCATTAACAAAATATGACACCCTTGCGAGGGGTGCGCAGGCTTGTTTCCGGCCTTTAATTGCGCGCTATGCACTCTGCGCAGATCAAGCCGGTTCTAGTTCTTCCGTGGTGGAGATGGGCCGCATTCTGGGTCATCGCCATTGGCATCGCGCACCTGCTTGATCATTCCGCCTGGGAATTTTTGCGTGATCAAGCGGTGAATGACAAAGATTGGGCAAGAATGTTTCGATCATTCGGTTACCTGCCGCTCTGGCTGTTAATTGGCGCCGGCATTTTGCTGCATGAACCACGCGGCGCGCGCGCACGTTGGCGCGCTGGCTCGGTCGTGATGGCACCGGCAATCGCCGGTCTGGTGGCGGAAATCGCCAAGCTGCTCGTTCGCCGTTTGCGCCCGGACGCAGATCAGTTTGTGTATGCATTCAGAAGTTTCTCGGAGACGCCGTTCTCCACCCGGAATCTCGGGCTTCCCAGCAGCCACGTAATGGTGGCGGTGGGTGGAGCGATGGTATTGGCGCATCTATTTCCACGAACGCGATGGGTGTGGTATGTCGTTGCGGCTGGATGCGCGCTCACAAGGGTGATGTCAGTTGCGCATTTTCTAAGTGACACAGTGGCCGCCGCGGCCTTTGCATGGGCTACCGTAACGCCCTTAATTGCGTGGATGCAACGAAAGTCGGAGCTACCTGCATGATCCTGCAGGTCCTTGCGAAGCTGTTGCTATACACGGGCGCGATGATCGTTGTCGGTCACGTGACATCGCGAACGTTCACATTGATGGAGTCCGTTGCCGCGAACAACGCAAATTCGGAACTGAAGCCGCATTGCTGGGATGAATCGATGTCGCGCTTTTCGAAGTATGCGCCCGGAATAGGTTGGTTTAGCTGCGTTCTTGCCCTGTTGGCGATGTTTAGCCTCCAGCTGGAGGCTCTGGAACTGCCAGTAGATATATCCAGTGCCACGATGTTGCTATCCACCGGATGGGGGGATGGTTTCAGGCGGCTGGCATCGGCAGTTGGCATCGGCGTCGTGGTGTATAGTCTTCGCGCGCCGCTGCTGATACAGACCATATCCGTGATTTTCGTAGCAGTGATGATGGGCGGAATGGGCCATGCCGCCGCCGACGAAAGCTGGCCGCTCACATCGCGCGCACTCGATGCAACTCACGTCATTGCGGTCGGAGCCTGGATAGGTGGGCTACTATTCGTTTCGCAGGCCCGTCGAGGCAATTGGCGCAACTTCAGCCGCATGGCTACAATTGCGGCGCCTTTCGTCGTTCTGTCCGGTGTGGGCGCTTCTCTGCTGCGACTGTACGGTGATACGCCGAGCGCCATTGTGAACAGTGAATACGGGCAGGTACTCGCCATAAAGACCGCACTCGTGGTGATTGCACTCGTGCTCGGCACCCGACACAGAAACGAAGTAGGAAGAGGTCATCCACCGCGACCGGCATTTGTCGGCATCGAACTTCTCGTCATTTCTGGAGTTCTTGTAGCTACCGGTGTGCTCACTGGCACGGGTATGCCGAGTGAATAGGAAATCAATAGGAAACCTGCTTTTCCAGAGTCAATCTGTTCAACCCCGGGGTTTGCAAATGTTGTATGGCTTTCAATTGAGAAAGATGGCTTTGACGATGATCCTGCTGGCCGGTTGCAGCGCGGCGCCGACGCGAGTGACCACGGCACCCACCACGTCAGCCCGTGGTCAGGCGGCGGGTGATGCAGCCGGTCACACTTTGGCCGTTAGCCCGGTGATACGCATTTACGACAGGCAGGCGAAGCGGTGGTTGTCATTCGATGAGATGATAGATGCCACGTCAAAAGCGGACATCGTAATGATCGGCGAGCAGCACGACGATCCAGTTACACATTCGTTCGAAGTCGCTACGATCGCGGCAGTTGGCGAACGGCGAAAAGGCGCGATTGTTTCGCTGGAAATGTTCGAGCGAGACGTTCAGGAATTGCTTGACCGGTACCTGGCAGGTGCGATTAGCGAAGCCGACTTTCTCGCGTCGTCGAGACCGTGGGATCGTTACGCCACCGACTATCGTCCCATGCTGGAGATTGCCCGGGTGAGAGGCTGGCCGGTTGTCGCCGCAAACGTTCCGCGTCGGACGGCGAGTGCGGTCAGCAAAACCGGTTTGACAATGTTGGACACGCTCAATTCAAGCGAGCGGAGCTTCGCTGCACTGTCGAACGTCTGTCCGCACGATCGATATTTCGAGCTGTTCACCGAATCGATGGGAAGTCACAGTGCGGGCAGCGGACCCGCATCAGCGGCCGATGTCGAGGCATCGCGGGTGATAACGCAGAGGTTTTACGAAGCTCAGTGCGTCAAGGATGAGGCAATGGGCGAGTCAATTGCCCGCGCGTTCATCAACGGCGGGCGTCGGAGGCCAGTGGTGCATGTAAATGGTTCATTTCACAGCGACTATTCGCTGGGTACCGCAGCGCGTGTAAAGCGCCGGGTTCCCGACGCAAAACTTGTTATCATATCTGCTGTTCCCACTGCCAATCTCGCAGCACCTGATCTTGCGCAATACAACAATCGAGGCGATTTCATCGTATTTACGTTGAGAGCTGGAGCGCAGTAAAGCGGTGTGCATTTGTTATACTGCGCCAGCGCCCTCACTTTCCCGCACCGAGGCAAGGAATTGTTTTCTACGCCAGTCACTCGTTTCAACTCGAATTTCAGAATACGCCCTGTCGGCCGGTTGGTTGCCAGCGTCGCAGCAATATTTGTGGTCACGCTGTCGATGCTTGCACTCTCGCCAACCAGAAGCGAAGCTCTCAGGCACCTTCGGCTGCTCAAGGCGTCGCCGGCAGCTGACACTGTACTTTCACGTTCGCCGGACGCGATACGTCTTTGGCTGTCCGAGGCTCCCGAGCTTGGCGCCAGTATGGTGTCGCTGACGAAAGCCAGCGGAGACAAGGTGCCGCTTAACAAGCTGACTCTGGGCAAGGAAAAAGGAGCACCGTTGCTGGCGACACTGGGCACGCAGATAGCGCCAGGCGTTTACAACGTCACCTGGCGCACCATGTCAAAAGACGGTCATGTTGTAAAGGGAGCTTTCGCTTTTAGTTTGAAAGCCCCCTGACTGCAACGGCTAGCGCCCGTAGCGCTTCTTGAACTTGTCGACTCGGCCCTGAGTGTCGATGAGTCGTTGTGTGCCGGTGTAGAACGGATGCGAATCGCTGGTGATTTCGAGAAGGATCAACGGGTACTCGACGCCGTCATCGAGGCGAATTTTCTGCTCGCTCGTCATGGTCGACCGGGTAATCACAGTCGCACCGGTTGACGAATCCTTGAAAACCACCGGATGGTAGGGCGGGTGAATGTTCTGTTTCATTTGTATCTCCTGCTGGCGCCGCCATTGCCGACGGAAGCGCATCGATTGTTGTCTCGAACGCTGACACCGGCCGTTTGAGGGCTAGCGCCAGGTTCACGCCGCAGTGGCCGGCATGTTTTCGAGGGTAGCATTATAAAATGACGGATGCGGCTCTGAGAATCAAGCGGGTTAGCCGCTCTCGGCCCTGACGAGGCGGAAGCTGTCCCGAGGCACGGTCACACCAGCAGCGCGCTACCCAGCGTCAGCGCCATTCCCAGTCCCGACCATCCCAGCCGGCTCCATGCGATAGGAGCAGACTGCCGCTCACGAAGCGCCGAGCGGCCGACTATGAGCGCGATGTAGATGTATGTGCCGGCAGCGATTGGAAGTAACCACGTGCCCATGGAAGCCAATCGCTCTCCCGCCATCAGGGTGAGGAACGCACCCAGCATCGCCATGACGGCAGTTACGAGATTGTAGCCCACCGCCCGAAGCGGCCTGACGCCGCCATGGACAAACAGGCTGAACGTGCCAACCTCGCGCGGCAGTTCATGCAGCGCTACGGCAATCAGCGTCAGCACACCAACCGATGTTCCCGCAAGGAAACTCGCAGCGATCAACATACCGTCGACGAGGTTGTGGATGGCGTCACCCACAAACGTCATCGTTACCAGAGCCCCGTGACGCTCACCGGGTGCGTGCACGTGCCCGTCAATGTCAGTCCGATCCGACTCATAGGAAGACTTCATCTCGTTAGCCGCCCACAGACCGCTGGCACGAACTGGATTTAAGTGCTCACAATTTGCTGCACTCAGCTCGCTTTCATGAGCCGAGGGTGCACCCAGCGCGATTCCGTGCGCGTGCGCGTGATCGTGACCAGCGAGTATGCGCTCGATAGCCCAGAACATTCCATAACCCACAACCACAAGTAGCGCGACCATCTCAACGGATTGTCCGTCTCTCAAAGCCTCGGGAATGATGTGTCCCACCGCAGCAGCAAGTACGGCGCCCGCACCAAATGCCGTGAGCTGGGGCAGCACCCGTCTGATTACGTCTTCGCGTTGCGCCATCAGCAAAGTCACAGCAAGCGGCAGTACAGACACGAGGGTGACCGCGAGAATGCTCCCAAGCCAGGGGCCTATCTCAATTGACATCTGAAATTGATAACGTGTTCAACAACCGTCTTCGTGTGCCCGAGCCGCCCTTGGGATATTCATCGTTCGCCGCATGCGCTCCGCATGATGGCCCGTCAGAAACGGGACCGACCAAGCACATCCTGATAACCCATGAGTCGACCGGCGCGGGCAGATTCGACTATCGGAACGATGGGTGACGTCATCTGATGCATCATCATCACCACACCATTATAGGTCGAGCCATATGATCGATAACCACCGGTTGACGATCGAATGAATTGACTGTTTGAGTCGATTGGAAGCATTCCCACGTTCCCATAAAACCTGTTCCAGTCACTCTCCTGCCGAAACAGATACTGTTCGACATTGCTTACATAAAAGGCACCGACGCGGGCACCCCTGTCATGAAGCCAGCTCCCGATTGATGCGATGGCGTGGGGGCCCGAGAAATTGCCGACGACTGGCACGATAAGATTTCGACGCTGCATATCGCGCACAACCCGATAAGCGCTGTCGCTGCCGAGAAAGCCGAGATTCCTTCCATTTTCGTCCGTAGTTCCCGCGATCATGGCAAATGTCGGCATGCGGCGAAAACTGTTGCCACGACTTAAGCCCTGACCTGAGTAATAGTTGAGTTCTGGCCCAGAGAGATAAAACACGCTGTCGACATAGGCGATCGTTGCAAGGTCGCTGCTGTCGAGATCGAAACCATGGGTAACAGTGAGTTGCTGTCTTACGGCATTGAACGTTTCGCGAAACAGGTTGGAATCCGGCTTTGACGATACCAGAAGCGCAACCAATGAGTCAGCACCAATGTTGTCGTTGACAGCTACAGTGAGAGCATTCGGAAGCGGTCGCGCAAACAGACGCGACAGAAACGCCGCCCGCGTGGGAGACAGTTCGAACACGGCCTTGTACCACAGGTGCTGTAGAAGATTCTGTCGGCGAATGTCGACAATAAATGCAATTCGCGGTTTCAACGCAGCGATGTACGTGAAGTTCTGCTCGGGCCCCACACCCATGTAGACACCGCCGGGCGGCACTGTCGCCCGAAGTCTCGAAACCACCAGCTGAAGGCCCATCTCGTTCGAGACAAAATTCTCGGAAAGAAAATATCCCCCAGGCTCCGAAAACTCCCGCACCATTTTCCAGTAGATGCTATCGTGCAGCGTTTCCGGCAGCCTAGCCCCATTTGACGACGAGGGGAGTATTCCTATCGGATCCGACAGCTGCGCGGTCTTAACACCGGGGTGTTGGCACGCGATCATAATGCCGGCAAACGTTAGCGCTGCGATACGGAAACTGTCTCGAATCGTGAGCATGCGTGACCTTAGCGCGTGGGAGGCCCGTCGCGTAAGGGTGCCGGATTCCTTCGCCAATGAAAGTTTCATTACCAGACGCAGATCCAACGAGAAAGAAAATCCAGTTGCCCAGTCTCATGAAACGGACGGGCAGGTGTTAACGTAATTGGCAGTAGAGCTAACGTCGGCCGCAATCCGTCCCTGAATGATACTCATGCAGCCCAATATCCCTCCTTTGCCCCCTACTGCACCCATCCAGCCTTCGCCTCCATCACAAGTGCAGATCGTTGCACCGGTCGCCGGGGCTAATCCGGCCAATGTGTACCGTGCCACACGGGAGCAGCGCAGCGAGCTTCAGGACCAGCTTCGCAGTCTGGAGAGAAAACGGGAAGATCTGCAGGAGCAGCTTCAGCAGAACGGCGCTGATGAAAGTCGAAGCGGGATCGTGGCGCGTATCCGCGAGATCGACTCCCGGATTTCACAGACCGATGCCCAGCTCGCGGCGGCAAACGCTGCGGTAGCAAATGCTGCAGCGGTGCCTGGCGCAGTCGTCAAGGACCCGCCACCGGTCCGCACGGGTCCTCCCGAGGAGGCGTTTGTGCTCGGCGCCCTGTTTATGGTGGTCACGCTCCTTCCATGAAGCATCGCCTACGCGAGGCGGATCTGGCGTCGCGGAAAGATGATAATCGCACCGGTACCCCAGGAGGTACGCGACCAGATAAACCGTCTCGCTGAAGCGGTGGAGACAATTGGTCTCGAGGTCGAGCGAATTGGGGAAGGGCAACGATTTATCACAAATGTGTTCGCTCAGCAGAAAAATCAGGCTGTGGGCGCGGGCGCGGCTGTGTTGGCCGCGGGTGCTGTAGCCGAGCCGATCACGGGGCGGCCGCGCGAAGGAGAACGGGCACGAGCGGCTGAGATCACACCGGTTCGCTGAGCACGGAAGCGCACTGTTGTAGCGGTCGGCAGAGCTCACCGAACCCCGTCATCTTGGCGGTTGCCATCGTGCACCGGCGACCGCGCCTTGCGACCCACTGTGCCGACGCAACCCTTTGTGCGTTCATGCTGTCACTCATATGCATGCAACTGCCAGAAGCGACAGACGGTAATCTCCGAGCACCGACGACGACGGATCACGGTTTGTGACTGACGCCGTCCTGATCGAGCGGCTGCAGGCGGGCGAAGCAACGGCGGAACGGGAGTTCGCTGAACGCGAGTTCTATGACCGTCATGTCGACCGCGTGTACCGCCTCATTCTGCGAATGAGTGGGCGTACCGATCTGGCCCAGGAGTGGACGCAGGACACTTTTATACGGGCGTTCGATCGAATCTCGCAGTTTCGTGCCGAGTGCGCCATCTCGAGCTGGCTTCACTCGATCGCAGTTTCGATAACGCTGAATGGATTACGAACTCTGAAGCGCCGTGAAGCCAGAACAGCACCGCTGGATGACGCCAACGACATAGGAAAATGGCAACGTCACGCAGATCCGGACTTGAAAACAAGCATCAAGGAAGCAATTGCAGAGCTGCCACCTGGAACCCGAACAGTATTTGTAATGCATGATGTCGAAGGCTACACACACGAAGAGATAAGCGCTGCTATGGGTGTCGCGGTTGGCACCAGCAAATCACAGCTATTCCGAGCGCGGCTGAAGTTGCGGGCAGCACTAGCGCCATTTGCAAGAGAGGAGTGGGCATGAGTAACGAAGAGGTTTTCAAGTTCGATGAGAACGATTTTCTTCCCGACGATACGAGGGAAGCGTCACCGGGAACAACGAGTAGCCTGACAGCTGCTCCCGTGAGTTCTCTGGAAAGCAGAGTGCCACATGTAGACGATTCGCGTGCTATCGCCGCCGCGAAAGTCGCTATGCACATTGGCGATAGCGAGATCCCTCGCGAGATGATGTGGGCCCGGCTGCGTCAACAGCGTGAGCGAAGTGTGGTTGCAGACAACACACGCCTTCGGGTTGCCGGACGACGTCGTAGCACAATGCGGGGTTTTGGTGCAGCCATAGCTGCAATTGCGGCAACTCTCGCGATCGGAATTGGCATAGGCCGTTATACGCAATCGCATGCGACGGATACTGTTGCGGTGAGTGCGCCAGGAGACTCCGCAGCCGTCGCCGCACTCCGCGCGTCCGACCCGGCAGTGATTGCTATGGAAGAGCACTTTGCAAGAACCGTTTCGCTTCTTTCCACTGTCCGCGATGAAAATCCTGACGTGGGCCCAACCGCCAGTGTCAGTGGATGGGCGCGCGAATTACTCGGCACAACGAGAATGTTACTCGATGAACCGAAACTTCATGACGCACACACACGCAGGCTGCTTCAGGATCTCGAACTCGTGCTTATTCAAATAGTCCAGGCGCGCGGCACCACCGCACCGGAAGCAAAGCGCGCGCCTAGTGAGACCATGCGTGAAACCAATCTTCTTCCCCGCGTACGCGCGGCTGTAACGGCCGCCGCTGAAGCCGACCCGTCGTTTTTAACAGGAGCAATCGAATGACCGTTTCACACTTTTCCATGTGGATTCGACGTGGTCGTCAACGTTACGTCGCCATTTTCGCCGCGATGGCGACGCTGACCGTACCACTTTGTGTTCAAGCTCAGACTCCGCCGGTGCCACCGGTTCCACCCACACAACCCACTCGTCCTGCTACTACTCGAGTGCCACGTCCCGCCCCGATGCCAGCTCCAGCACCAATGCCGCTGCCATTTGAACGGGGTGCATTCACCATTGCACCGACGTCAGACTTTGACTGGCAGTTCGGTTTCGACCCGGAAGAATTCAGCGCTCAGTTCGCGCGTTCCTTTGATGTAGCACGTCTTGCCGAGGTTACCGAACGCGCGGCTCTAAGCGCGTCGATTTCGGGGCTGCGTGAATCCCAGTTCGCCGTGACCCGCGCACAGGAGGCACTGCAAGGAATTCAATACGGCTTTGGTTTTCAGAACTCGAGGGGCGTAGACGACTCGCGGGTTTCAAGTCGTCCGCCCGAATCGTGGCAACCCGACGATCCGGCCGATTCGTTATATCGCGAAGCGCGCAAAGCGCTCTCCGGCGATTCCTATCGCCGTGCGGCAGAACTGTTCCGACGCATTCGCGATCAGTATCCCAAGTCAACGTATGCCCCGGACGCGCCGTACTGGGAAGCGTTCGCGCTTCAGCGCCTGGGCAACGAAAGTGATTTGCGTTCTGCACAGGACGCGCTCAAGTGGCAGCAAAAGGAGTTTCCGAAAGCTGCCACACGCGGTGACGCAGCAGTGCTTTCCACGCGAATCGACGCAGTGCTTGCGCGACGCGGTAATCAGGACTCGTACGCCAATCTTCTGGGAGTTGTCAATCAACCAACAAGCTCTGGCTGTCCGCGGGAGTCGCAAGACGAAAGAGTAACGGCGCTTAATGCGCTCGCAAATATGGATAGTGCGCAGTTTCTGCCTGTCATCAAACGTGCGCTTGCTCGACGTGAGCCTTGCACTCAGGCCCTCAGACGTACTGCTGTATGGCTTTATGCGCGTAGCAAAGCCGGGGATGCACCGCAGGTTTTGATGAACGTTGCACGCACCGATCCTGACAAGGAGGTCCGCGATCAGGCGATTCTGTGGATGGCCAACGTGCCGACCGATGAAGCCGCAAACATGCTGATCGAGCTGGCACGGAACGGATCAGATCTCGATCTTCGGAAGCGTGCGGTCTACGCACTGTCCCGAGCCAAATCGCCGCGAGCTGCGTCTACGTTGCGGGAAATCGCAGCAGACTCGAAAGCACCCACCGAACTGCGTACCGAAGCGCTTCAGTGGTACATGAACGGCCCTGGTCGAACGTCTGATGAGGCCATGGCATTTCTCAAGGATGTCTACGGTAAGGCCGATGAACAGCGGTTCCGTGAACGAGTGATTCAGATCATCGCCAACAAAAAGAATGACG
>JBBSTN010000078.1:0-11089 GCA_038235845.1 Gemmatimonadales bacterium
ACGTTCAACTGCAGCGGACAGTTGTTCGCACGGCAGGCACTAATCTGTTTCGGCACCACGGGGTGCATTGAGGTTGATGTGCCGTTCATTCCAGCAAGCGATTTGCCCAGCACCATTCACGTATACGACAGAAGCAACCTGGCCAGTCCTGGCGAGACGATTACGTTCGACGCAGTGAATCAGTACACGCTGCAATCGGATAACTTCGCGCTGGCCGTTCGCGGGCTGGGTAGCATGCCGATGTCACTCGATGATTCGATTGCAAACATGCGAGTTGTCGATTCGTTGAAGCGGTCGGCTGAAACGGGCGGGTGGGAGAAGGTAGATGCAAGTTTATAACGACTCCTTCAATCTCCAACGATTCATCGACGCTCAGGAATCCGTCTACGGCAATGTGCTGCAAGAGCTACGCAACGGAGCAAAGCGCACACACTGGATGTGGTTCATCTTTCCGCAGCTACTCGGGCTCGGTCGCAGCGAAAGGGCACGTCGATTCGCCATCTCCGGCCTTGCGGAAGCTTCTGCTTACCTCGCGCATCCAGTGCTCGGCGTTCGTCTCGCTGAATGCACTCAACTCGTAAACGAAATCTCCGACAAGTCGATTCAAAGCATCTTCGGCGCACCCGACGATATGAAGTTTCTGTCGTGCATGACACTGTTTGCGCACGCCACTCCTGACAACGAAACGTTCGAACGCGCGCTGCTGAAATATTTCTCGGGAGTGCATGACCCTTTGACAGTCGAGAAAATAAAAGCTTCCATGCATCGCAAGTAGATGTACTCGGCCGCCTTCGTGCAGCTGCTTGATCGATGTCTCGACGACGCACTCAATCTCCTCTGACGGTCTCCATCAGCGATCGCGCCAGCCAGTGCTGAGTCTCAATCGCATTCACCGTCACAAGCTCTTCCTGCGACGGTGAAATCGGCATGTCGTCGAGCGCAGCATTCAGATCATCGCGATGATGTGGATCGAGCCTCGCATGCTTGATAAACGTCCGAAACGCGTCAGCCGGAAGACCCGTCTGCTGTTGTACCCGGTGAACATGCGCTTCGGTTGGTGGTGTACCTTCGAGTACCGAGATATAGCCAAGTACGGCCACAGGGTGATGATGATGAATCCAGTAATACTGCGCGCCGACGAGTGCGGCCACGGTAGCCGACGGCTGACGTGCCCAGACCGACGCGCGTGACACTCCAAGCATTTCCAAATCGTCGAGGAGCCAGTCGTCATGGTGGCGTTCCTCCGGTACATGCTGCACTAGATAACAAGCAAGCGCCGCGCACACTTCATCCTCACGCGCCAGCTCAACCGCGCGGTCGCGTGCCGCTTCCATTATCGGCACACTCGCGCGGATGATGCTGTGGATCCGGTACAGATAGTCCGGAAACAGTACGCGTAACTTGGGATGCGACCACAATGCACTGGCTGCAGAGTGGTAGTCGTCTGCAGCCAGTTCCAGTTTCAAGCGCAGCAAGGCACTTCGCCCGAGCTCCGCTTCCGCGCCAACCGTGTTAAAAGAAGTCTGCACCATCACGGTCCAGACTGCCTTCAAACCCAAGTTTTTTCTTGACTGAGATTAGTGCCCTTACTTCGGCTGCTGATAGCCTTGACAGCAACCTTCGGTGGTCGGCCGAGATCGTTTCGCCGTCGACGAGACCCGCCCTGTCGAGCATGGCTACGTATTTCGCTGTAGTCTTCTCGTTGTAACCTCCCTTCTTCACAGTCTTCTTGACGGCCGCTTTTTTACGCGGCGCGCTTTTGCCCGGTGATTTTTTAGCGGATTTCTTCGCGGCTTTTTTAGCTGGCGTCATCGCTGCTCCGGCATTCTGGGATTTGCGCAACTTAAGAGTCCATTTGGCTCCGGCGCGCTAAGGTAGGACGAGATATCGTCTTTCGCAACCATCCCCATGCTGTCAGCGCTACCGTTTAGCTGGCCCTCGGCATGGCCGCGCTATAAGTTCGCACCAAGTACGTGAACTCTCCGACACCCGAACATGTCCGAGCTTCCTAACAATCTGCAGGAAAGCCTTGGTGCCAACTACCGGATCGAACGCGATCTCGGCGGTGGAGGGATGAGTCACGTCTTCGTGGCGCATGATGAGATACTCGACCGCGACATCGTCGTTAAGCTTTTGCATCGCGACCTGGTCGACGCGGTCGATCTGGAGCGCTTCTCACGCGAGGTTCGTCTGGCTGCCCGGCTTTCGCACCCACACATCGTGCCGTTGTTGACGGCAGGTGAGAGTTATGGCCGACCGTTCTATACCATGCCCTTGGTAGACGGTGAATCGCTTCGTGATCGTCTTGACGGGCATCAGGAGCTCTCGATCGCAGAGTCCATCCGCATTCTCCGCGATGTTGCGTCCGCGCTTGGCTACGCACATGCACAGGGTGTCGTGCATCGCGACATAAAACCAGACAACGTTCTTCTCACGGGTGATAGTGCCGCAGTAACTGACTTCGGAGTCGCGAAAGCGCTGAGCCTACTGAGTCCCGGCGCGACCCAGGTAACCGCCACGGGACTCTCCCTTGGAACTCCCGCTTACATGGCTCCGGAGCAGGCGGCGGGCGAATCATCGATCGATGGCCGCGCAGATCTTTACGCGCTTGGTGTGATGGCTTTTGAAATGTTCTGCGGTCACTGTCCGTTTGATGGTCGGACGCTGCAGGCAACTCTCATCGCGCACATTACGGAATCTCCGCCGGACATCCGTTCGCTGCGAGTTGATTTGCCGGAGCGTTTAAGCGAACTGATCATGCGTTGTCTCGCGAAGGACCCGGGTGAACGACCACAGCACGCGTCCGGGGTAGTCAATGAGCTCGACTCGTTGGCCGACCCTACCATGAAGAGCGCCTTTCATAGCACGAGCGCCTTGAAGCAGAAGCAGAAAGTTCGCAATACACGGATCGTTGACGCTGCCGTCGCGTCCGTTCTGGTGGTTGCCGCGTTTATCTATGCCGCTCGCGAATATTCATCTGCCACCACGAACGCCACCGAAAGTTCGCTCAGCGCGTCTGCCTCCGCTGTATCGGTGGCAGTGCTTCCCTTTGGCGGGGGCAATGACACCACCGACAGCTATCTGCGGGAAGGCATAGCGGAGCAGCTGATGGAAGCGATTGGTCGCGTGCGCGGAGTGCGGGTGGCTTCCCGCATGTCGACCTTCGCATTGGAGGGCCGTTCCGACATGAGCACAGAAGAAGTTGGAAAGAAGCTCAACGTGCAGAATGTGCTCGAAGGCACGGTTCGTCGTGACGGTGATCGTCTACGCGTGTTTGTACAGCTGAGCAGCGCAAAGGACGGTGGTGGGCTTTGGTCTAAAAACTATGAATTCGACAAGGCCAACCTGTTCTCGGTGCAGGACAGCATTTCCACTGAAGTGCTCGACCGGTTACGCGTCGAGAGTGCCGGGTCGAGCGAACCGGTAACCCTCTCGGGCATTGGCACCCACGATCTGGAGGCATATGACCTCTATCTGCGCGCGCGCTATCAGTTCAACAAGTTCGATGAAGGGCCGCTCCGCGAAAGCATCAAGCTCTACGACGAAGCCTTGCAACGCGACACGCGCTTTGCGAACGCATGGTCGGGAATCGCGAGTTCGTGGCTTTTCCTTGCCGACGATTACGTTGCACCGCGCATTGCGTACCCGGCAGTGCGACGCGCTGCCGAACAGGCGCTTTCGCTTGATTCCACGATTGCTGACGCACACGCCTCACGCGGCAGTGCGCTCTTTTCCTACTTCTGGCAATTCGCTGAAGGTCGCCAGGAGATCGAGCGTGCGGTCGCGCTTGCACCGAGCTCCTTCATCGTTCTGCTTTCACACCAGGCGCTGCTTGTTGCAGAGGGTAAGCCTGATTCCGCGCTTCGAGTACTCAGGAGCGGTCAGGAGAGTGATCCGCTGTCGCCCCTTAACGCACTCCTGCTGGGGCGCTTTCTTGGCATTGTAGGCCGGTATGACGACGCCATCGCCCAGTATCGCAGGGTAGTGGAGCTGGCGCCGCCTCTCGCGCCGTTCGCGCTACTGCCTATCGCCGAGGCGCAGATCGCGGAGGGCAACCTGACGGAGGGAGAATCCACGTTGAAACAGGTCAGGGAGATGCTCCCCCCAACATTGCACTTTCTTCTTGCATACGCCGAGGCGGGTCTGGGTCATACCGAGGTAGCGTATACTCTGTTGGCGCAGTATGAGGCAGTAGCGAAACGACAATACGTGCGCCCAGAGCTCATCGCGATGGTGTACGCGCGCCTTGGAAATCGCGATGCGGCCATCGCCTGGCTCGATAAGTCTTTCGAAGCTCACAGTCCTTATCTATTCGCGTTGGCCGTCGATAAGCAGTGGGACACGCTTCGGCCCGACCCCCGGTTTGTGGCGATGGTGGAGCGTATGAGGGCTGTGACCAAGGCACCATAGAGAACGCGCGACGGTGACGCCAACACAGACGATGTTGGAAGTCGACGCCGTTGCGCCACCCCCTCAGTGCGCAACCGCCATTTCGACTCCACGCTCCACGCCGTCAGCCTCAAGGCGCTCGAACAGGATCTCGCTTGCATCGTTCAATCCCACTACGTCTACCGAAATGCCACGTCGCTGGAAACGCGTCACCACCTTCCTGATGGCGGCAACCGCCGAGCCGTCCCAGATGTGCGAATGCGTCAGGTCTATCACGATCCGCTCGACCTTGTCCTGATAATCGAATTCGGCGAGAAAGCCGGTGACAGTGACAAAGAAAAGCTGGCCGCTCACCGCGTAGGTGCGCGTGCGGCCGTCATCGCTGAGGACACTCGTCATGGAGGCGTAGCGGGCGATCTTTCGTGCGAACATCAGCGCGCTGAGTATCACGCCAGCAATCACGCCTTTGGCCAGATCGTGCGTGAGAACCACCGTCACAACCGTCAGGAACATTACCAGCGATTCGCCCGGCTGCGCTTTGCGTAATGGCCGGAGTGAGCCCCAGTCGAAGGTGCCGACGGACACCATCACCATCACCGCCACAAGCGCAGCCATCGGGATGAGGATGAGCCACTGGGAAAAAACAACGAGCAGCAGCATCAGGTAGACGCCGGCGGAGAAAGTGGATAGACGACGACGTCCGCCCGACTTCACATTGATCACCGACTGACCAATCATCGCGCATCCGGCCATACCGCCAAAGCAACCGGCGACGATATTCGCATAGCCCTGCCCGCGTGACTCCACATTCTTATCGCTGGAAGTGTCCGTCATTTCGTCGACGATCGACGCGGTGAGCAGCGACTCGATGAGCCCGACCAGTGCGAGGGTCATCGCGACTGGAAAGATGATGACAAGCGTTTCCCAGGTGAGCGGCACGCTGGGGAGCGAAAAGGACGGCAGAGTGGAAGGTAGGGAGCCCATGTCTCCCACTCGGCGCAACGCGTCGCCGCCAAAATAGGTGACTGAGACAACGGTGAGTACGACGATGGCCACGAGCGGTGACGGCACAACCGTAGTCAGGCGGGGAAGCCCATATATGATCACGAGCCCCCCAATCACGAACGCGTATACCAGCCATCCACCACCGGCAAGCTGGGGAAGTTGCGCGAGAAAAATCAGGATGGCGAGTGCATTCACGAAGCCTACCATCACCGAATGCGGAACGAACTTCATGTATCGCCCGAGCTTCTTCCATCCAAAAACTACTTGTAGCATTCCTGTCAGGATGGTGGCGGCGAAGAGATAATTGAGCCCGTGGTCGCGCACAATGTTGATCATCACCAGAGCCATCGCGCCTGTGGCGGCCGAAATCATGCCGGGACGGCCCCCGAGAAAGGAGATGGTGATCGCAATGGCGATGGAAGCGTACAGGCCGACGGCCGGGTCCCCCCCCGCGATGATCGAGAAGGCTATCGCTTCCGGAATGAGGGCCAACGCGACGACCAGCCCTGAAAGCAGGTCTCCGCGCACATTGCCAAACCATTCCTCCTTCCAGCTGCCGCGGAACGGCCGGGAAATGCCGAACCGCGGATCTTCTGTTGCTGCAACTACATCCATGGGTGTCTCGCCGAGTGTGCAACATCCGGAAATTCAGGTACTCGGTCGAGCACTGCGTCTACGATGTAGCGGGATCTGAGTTCAACTGATGAGAAAAGTTAGCCACATAGGGGCTTTCTGTCATTGTTTGCGGAAAAATGCCGGGCGCGGTGACTGAGTGCCCCGAACTTGCATATAGAGCGTGCTCATAGAGCGAGTGGCTCTCATCGCGGTACCCTCGGGCTTACCACAACGATGCAAGCTCGCGTTCTTCACACTGGAGATTCACAATGATGGAAAACAAGACACAGATGGAAAACAAGAGCAGCACTGGTGACTCGACTGTAAAAAAAATCGATTCGGCATCCTCCCCGACCGGGCCGGACGGAGAAGTGTACCTCGCCACCGGCAAATCAATGGCGATGCGTATGTGGCGTGACGAGCAGCCGGCCGATCCGAAAGCACCGAGCCGACGCGACTACGAAACGGTTGGTTATGTAATCAAGGGAAGCGCGGAGCTGCACATCGAAGGTCAGACTGTAAAGCTTGGTGTCGGACATTCGTGGCTTGTACCGCGCGGCGCTGAGCACACGTACAAGATTCTCGAACCGTTCACGGCAATCGAAGTCACGCATCCGCCCTTCCACACCCACAATCGCGACGACTGAGAGGTTTCGCTGAGGGGCTCGCGGTCACGACGTCAAAGAAGGGGTCAAGGGGTCAAGGGGTCAGCACTTCTCCTAACCGGACCGAGCGTCCAGGCGTCCAATCGGCCGGGAAGGCTGCGCGTCCCGGTGGAAAGAGCAGCACGACAGTCGAGCCCAGAAGGAATCGCCCCATTTCTTCGCCTTTGGACAGCGAAACGTGGCCCGCGTTGTAAGACCACTCTTTCACGGTGCGAGTTCGCGGCGGATTGACCACCCCGTGCCAAACCGTCGCCATACTTCCTACGATAGTTGCCCCCACCAGCACCATTACGAATGGTCCGTCGCCACTTTCGAATAGACAGACGACGCGCTCATTCCGGGCAAACAGGCCCGGTACGTGTAACGCGGTAAGTGGATTGACCGAAAACAGATCGCCCGGCACGTACAGCATGCGGGCGAGCCTGCCGTCGCATGGCATGTGAATGCGATGATAGTCCTTGGGGCTTAGATAGATCGTGGTGAACTGGCCGTCGTTGAACTGCGCCGCCAGCGCCTTGTCCCCGCCAACGAGAGCGGTGGTCGAATATGCATGACCCTTCGCCTGAAAGATGCTCTCGCCGGTTATGGCGCCACACTGACTGATGGCGCCGTCAACCGGGCAAACCAGAGATGCGTTTGCAATAGGGCGAGCACCGGCCCGAAGTGGCCGGGTGAAGAACTCGTTGAAGGTCGAGTATTGAGCTACGTCAGGATTGTCCGCTTCGTGCATGGCAACCCCGTAATGCGCAACAAACCGTCGGACTACCGACGTCGTCAACCCGCCTGCATTCAAAGATGCGAGCTTGCCGGCGAGTGAGGTCAACGCTCGTTTGGGAAGCAGGTACTGCAGAACAACGGCGAGCGGAGCGGTCACGGTGGCGGTCAGTCGCCGCAGAGTCTAATGGCGTCGCTTCCGTCGAGATAGAAGGCCGACGCCAGCGAGTCCGACAGCAAACAGTGCCCAGGTGGAGGGCTCCGGCACGACGGTAGCGATGGCGTAGGAAACCGACAGCATTCCGCCGTTATCCTGGTAGCAACCAGGCATTCCAACCATGCCGCAGGCGTCGGCTACTCCGAGATAAAGACGCGTGGCGCCGTCCGGAACAAAAAAGGTCTGCATCGCACCAGTCTGCACTCCGCCGCCAAGTTGGTCTCCCGTGCGACCGTCGCCAATGAAGAAAACCTGGCCGGAAAGAATGCTGCTCATCGTGGCGAAATTATAGCCAAAGGTGCCGTAATTGAGTGTGCTCGGGAACGGGCCAGCAGGAGGCGTTGTGCCATCCGTGTTTAGAAACACGCCTACCAGAGTCATTGAGCGGCCGGGGGTGTTCAACCCTCCAATGCCTCCTGTAGTAGGCTGGACATTGGCCGGGATGCCACTCAGACCGAGACATGGATCTCCGGCCGCATTCAACCCGTCAGCACTGATTCCATGGCGGGAGCTTTCGCATGTCCACAATCCGGTGACAGAAGCGAATGACAGCAGGCGATTTGTGCCAGAGTTCAGAACAATTTCGAATGGATTGGTTCCGTGATCGGCACCGCCTAAAGGATCGTTGTTACTCGCTTTGTATATGCTTGCTGTTCCTAGCACGGTCCCGCTGCCAATCTGTGCACCTGCAGACGGGGCCATAGCCACGTATGAGAGCATCGTTGCAGCCATAAGGAGTTTACGCATTCTGGATTTCCTGATGTCGGTGTAACTGTAAGCCAAGAACTGATTGATAACTCTACTTACCCGAAATGTTCGGCAAAGGCGAGGCCACCAGAAAGTATAATCTGCCCGTCGCGCAACAGTGACGGAAAACAATGATTTAATTCAACAGAATGCGAGTGGCGAAAGCGCGCGATCAATCAGAATTGGAACAACTTTCGTGTTGCTCGCCACCTGCAAAGTCCGCCAACAACATCCGCGCTCGAGCTATATCAGGACACACCACAACGCCTGTTTGCTCGAGCTCGCTTCGCAATCGCATCGCTGCCGCCCCGCCCACGATAATGGGAACGAGAGGATGAATGATAAGGCGCAACCTCCGCACGTCTCGTAGCGTCATCGACGGGTCATGTGCGTGCACGATGCTCAATCCCAGCCTCGGAAGCCGTGCGAAGAGTCTGCAGAAGAATGGTTAACACCACTGCCGACGCGAGATGCTCGTGCGGGATTGAAAGACGTTGCGCCATCCACTCGTCACCGATGCGATGCATAAGTGTGGTCACAATCTCCTCCAGAAAAAGCGGCAGGTCGTGCAATGCGATGGCTCGGCGCAGCTCTCGATCAAGGTCTTGAGTGCGCCGCTTCGACATAATCGGGGCGCTTGCAGACGCGGTGTACAGTAGAGCAAACTCGCAGTATATGAAAAATGGCATCGTTCCCGTAAAGGGTGCTGGTCGAACTAGCGACCACGACGGGGTGAGTGATTTCCGGCTTCCCCGCGTCGTGGGAGTTGGCGGCGCGGTACTGATGGGGCTTGGCTCCATCCTAGGCACCGGGATATTCGTAAGCATCGGCATCGCGGCGGGCGTCGCCGGTCCCTCCGTTTTGCTGGCCGTAGCTCTGGCCGCTGTTGTCGCGCTTTTCAATGGTCTCTCCAGCGCCCAGCTGGCGGCCAGCCATCCCGTTAGCGGCGGAACGTACGAGTACGGATACCGATATCTCAACCCTCCACTCGGCTTCACAGCGGGCTGGATGTTTCTCTGCGCCAAGACCGCGTCGGGGGCAACCGCGGCGCTCGGATTTGCCGGTTACGCGCTCAACGCCGTGGGTCTGTCGGGAGCTGCTTCCCGAATCGTCCTGGCACTTATCGCAGTTGGAGTCCTCACCGCGATAGTTGCGAGTGGCATGCGTCGATCGAGCCGAGCAAATGTACTGGTAGTTTCGCTCACGCTTGTCGCTTTGGTGGGATTTGTTCTTGTTGGAATACCAGCCGCGCTTGCCGGGGCGAGGGAAAATATCCTGCAATACATCGCGCCGATATTCGATCGTCCGTTAGTCAGCTTTGTCGACGGCTTTGACAACAGCGGTGGCGACGGGGTTCGCAATCTGCTTCACGCCACGGCGCTGATGTTCGTTGCATATACCGGCTACGGTCGCATCGCTACGCTCGGTGAGGAAATCCGCGAACCGCGGCGCAGTATCCCGATAGCGATCGTTGCGACGATGTTCGTGACCGTCGCACTCTATGCCTCAGTGACATTCATCGCGATCGCGGCCGTCGGTGCCACTCGCCTTGCCGACGTCACCGGAAGTGCTGCTGCTCCGCTGGAGGTTGTTGCGCGCAGCTTTGGCGTGCCAGGCATCCAATGGCTGACTGCCGCCGGCGCTGTAACCGCGATGCTCGGCGTCCTGCTCAACCTTCTGCTCGGTTTATCTAGAGTTTTGCTTGCGATGTCACGTCGAGGTGACATGCCACGAGGCCTGGCGCGTTTGCACGGCGCTCACGCATCACCTCGTCGCGCAGTGATTGTGATTGGAGTGATTGTCGGCGCACTTGCGCTAAGCGGAAGCATCAGGCTGACGTGGTCGTTCAGTGCGTTCACGGTGCTGATCTATTACGCCCTCACCAATCTTGCCGCTCTGCGTCTACCGATAGAAAGCAGGCTCTATCCACAGTGGGTGCCGGCTTGTGGTCTGGTATCGTGCCTGGGCCTCGCATTCTGGGTCGAGTCGTACATCTGGTTAATCGGACTTGCAATGATCGGCGCGGGACTCGTATGGCACGCTGTGGCGAGACGTGTCGCAGCCCGGTTTGCATGAACAGGCCGTCGAACGAGGCGAGATGGTTCACATCATGATTCACATATGATGATTCACATGGCGTTGCATTTTGTCGTGCCGCTTCTGGTAGCACTCGCGTTCTATCGCGGCCGCTGGCGTAACGCTGCGTTGATCATGATCGCGACGATGATTCTGGATGTCGACCATTTGCTGGCGAGTCCCATCTACGCCCCTCATCGCTGCTCAATTGGTTTTCATCCCTTGCATACAATAGTCGCAATGATTGTCTACGCTGCGCTGTTCGCAATTCCGCTCGTCGGGCGCGGCGCCGGGACTGCGGGCATGCGATCTGTAGAACGGTCGATTCATCTCACTGGACTCGGTTTGCTAATCCATATGAGTCTCGACTGGATCAATTGCCTGCATTGAAAAACATGCGTATAGATCGCTGATACAACGCACAACTTCTCTTCGCATGAGTGGAAACCGAAAGCCTATCTCTCGCCTTAGAAAGTGTGGAGGTAAAGCATCACAACCGGTTGATGAATTGTTCTGCATGTTGTGGCCTCACGGCAACAAAAGACGACGGTCACCACTGTAACGGTTTGCGTTGGAAATGCGTGCTTGAGAGGAGAACCCACGCGCTGCGGTGACCAAAGCGGTCATGTTTTCTAATGGTTGAGCTTGGTATTTGTCTTGC
>JBBSTN010000079.1:0-10942 GCA_038235845.1 Gemmatimonadales bacterium
ACAGTCCGGCGTCGGCTACTATGTAACGACCCGGTTCGAGCAACAACGTTAGACCAGTATCAGATGCTGCCTGACGGACAAGTGTGGCATAGTCTTCGAGGTCGGCATCTGAATCGTTCTCGCCATACGCGACTGCCAGCCCTCCACCAACATCCATGTACTCGAGTGTGTGGCCAGCGGCACGAACAGTGGCAACGGCGTCCAGCAACCGCGGTAATGCAGCGCGCATTGGGTCGGCATTGGCAATCTGCGAGCCAAGATGCATTCCAACTCCACGCAACTTCACGTGCTTCAAGGTGGAGATCAACGTCGCAAGGCGAGCCACATCGTCGCGGGGAATACCAAACTTCTGTCCCTTCTCACCGGTGCGGATGTAAGCGTGCGGAGTTTCGACGGTTACCTCCGGGTTAATCCTGAGCGCTATCGGCGCGATTACTCCCAGCCGGGCCGCTACGTGATCGACGACAAGCAGTTCAGCTTCCGATTCCACGTTTATCAGACCAACCCCTTCTTCCAGCGCAGTCTCAATTTCACGTACCGACTTGCCGACGCCGCTGAACACCACATCCCGCGACGCGAAGCCCGCCACGCGCGCGCGGTACAACTCCCCGCCGGATACGATGTCCACACCGGCACCAAGGCCCTGCAATAGACGCAAAACGGACAGATTGGAGTTCGCCTTCATCGCAAAATGAATACGATGTGACACGGAATCAAAGGCGTTTGCGAGCATGGCAAATCTCGTCCGGATAGCTCCGGCGCTATACACATAGCACGGTGTTCCCGCCGCAGACGCAATTTCGCGCAGGGGCACCTGTTCAGCGAACAGCTCGGATTCATTCCGCACGAAACGGTTGATAGCTTCCACGCCCGGAGCTGCGCTGCGGGGAGAGCTCAATATGCTCTCGCCCAAACTACCTCGTGAATCGCCGGCTCTCCCGTAACCATGCAACGCGTCGGCCTTTCAGGCGAGCGGAACTCTGCGTCCGGAATCACGCGTATCGTCGCTTTGGTTTCTTCCTTCACGCGAGCTTCGACTGCAGGATCACCATTCCAACCCGCATACACAAATGCACCCGGACCGTCCATCACTTCCTTGAACCGATCATAAGTTATCGGGCCGCGGATGGAATTACTCTCCAGGCGCGCACGCGCGCTCGACAACATGTCATCCTGAATCCGGTCGAGCACCGTCGGGAGCTCAGTTCGCAGTGCATCGAACGCCACCGCGCGTTTATCACGCGAGTCGCGACGCACGAGCATCCCCGAGCCCGATGCGAGATCGCGCGGCCCGATTTCGAGCCGAAGCGGAATGCCCTTGAGCTCCCAATGGTAATATTTGGATCCCGGCTTGATTCCAACCCGGTCATCGACGTGTACTCGAATGCGCTCGTGGTCGGGACGCGAAAAGCTTCCCAGATCGTCAGCGATGCGACGAGCAGCCTCGATTGTCGCTGCGCGCTCTTCATCTGATTTCCAGATCGGCACGATGACCACCTGGATGGGCGTTAGCCGCGGTGGAAGCCGCAAGCCTGCATCATCCCCGTGCGTCATTACCAAGCCACCAATCATACGGGTGCTCACACCCCAGCTGGTGTTCCAAGCAAAAGCCTGGTCGCCCGATTCAGTCTGAAAGGAAAGATCGAATGCCTTGGCAAAGTTTTGCCCGAGGTTGTGAGATGTACCAGCCTGCAAGGCTCGATTGTCCTGCATCAACGCTTCGCACGAGTAGGTTCTCAGTGCGCCGGCAAACCTTTCTGATTCGGTTTTCAGACCGGTTACAACCGGCATCGCCATGAAGTTCTCCATGAACGTGCGATAAACTCCCAGCATTCGCCGCGTTTCCTCTTCGGCCTCGTCGTGGGTGGTATGCGCAGTGTGTCCTTCCTGCCAGAGAAACTCCATCGTGCGAAGAAAGAGCCTTGTGCGCATTTCCCATCGCACCACGTTTGCCCACTGGTTATAAAGCAGCGGCAGATCGCGATAGCTCTGAACCCACTTCGCGAACATGTGATAGATGATCGTTTCTGACGTCGGCCGCACGACCAGCCGCTCTTCCAGCTGTTTGCCACCGCCAAGGGTCACTACCGCGCATTCCGGAGCAAACCCCTCTACATGCTCTGCCTCCTTGGACAGGAAGCTCTCCGGAATGAACAGAGGGAAATACGCGTTCTGGTGACCGGTTGCCTTGAACATGTCATCCAGGGCCCTCTGCATTCGCTCCCACACGCCGTAGCCGTGCGGACGAATCACCATGCATCCGCGCACTGGTGAATAGTCCGCGAGCTCTGAACGTAGCACCAATTCGTTGTACCACTCACTGAAGTTGTCAGCGCGCGTAGGCAACTTCTTATCATCGGCCATCAGCTATTGTCCTGTTTCATGATCAGATGTTCGGTGAGTGCATCCACCGACGCGAACTGCAAATCCGAATGTGACCCGTCACGCAATCGAAAGCGATATTGCGCGTCCGGTGAGGTAGAATCTCTTTCAATCAACACAAAATTACGTGCGCCCGCTTTTCTTGCAGCGTCGAACTGCTTGTCGACACGTTGTCTTCGAAGCGGATACTCCACGGCCAGACCGCGCGATCTCAACCTTGTCGCCAACTTTAATGTTATCGCTGGATAGCTGTCGTCCGAGTCCGGTTGAGCAAGCCAGACGTCTGCAACATTGTTCAGATCCTGCGGCATCAGTTCGCGCGCACGAAGTAGCTCACCCAATACTACATCACCCATCCCGAAGCCCAGCGCAGGAAGATCCACGCCACCCAGGGTAGACAGAAGCTTGTCATATCTGCCACCCCCACAGATTGCTCTGAACTCCCCATGAAGATCAAAGAGTTCGAATACGATGCCGGTGTAGTATGCGAGCCCCCGAACGATTGTAAGATCGAACCGGATAAACTCGCCTATGCCAAGTGCAGCGAGGCTATCGAGGTAAGCAGTGAACTCACGCACCTGTTCACCTACGAGTTGTGAATCGCCGTACTGTGCTACCACATCAGAAAATGCCAGGCCGGAAAAACCCATGATTGCGTCTACACTGCTTTCCGAAACACCTGCGGCCGACAGCCGTTCGCGGGAAACGTCCTTCGGTTGACGCTCGATCTTGTCGAGAACTGCGTATACGCTGGCCCAAGCAGCTTCCGGTACGGCGAGATGATTCAGCATCGCGTTGAGCAGTCGCCGGTCTGACACGCGGGCACAAATGTCCTCGGCGCTCAAGCCGAACTCCCGCATGATCTCGAGTGCCACCGACAGCAGTTCGGCGTCGGCCAGCGCCTCACTTTCTCCAACAAGATCGACGTTGAGCTGAAAGTGTTCGCGAAGCCTTCCCTTCTGCATGCGCTCGTAGCGGAATAGCTGTGGGATCGAGAACCACCGTATTGGCTTCCGCATCGATTGCGCCTTTGCGCCCACCATTCGTGCAAAACTCGGGGTCATCTCCGGACGCATTGCCACCGCTCTTTCGCCTTTGTCGACGAAGTTATAGAGCTGAGTAACGATCTCCTCGCCGCTCTTCGACGTGTAAAGTTCAAGCGTCTCGAGCGGCGGAGCATCATACTCCACAAAAGCGTAGCGCCGCACTACGCGGCGCCAGGTCTTGAAGATGAACTCCCGTTCGGCGAACTGCTCGGGGTAGAAATCCCGAAACCCCGGTAACGATTTGGGCGGCATCTGTTCAAGCTACCGAGCGAGCGGATTAACCTGCAAGCGCTCCATGGCATCGCCAACCGTATGAAAAGAGCCCGTTACCACAATCGTTCCCCCCGACGCGGCAGCGATAGACAGTGCTGACGGGAAGTCCCACTCCACTTGCGCTCCGATACCGGTTTCCTGAATCCATGCCGCCACCTCCTCCGGCAGCCATGCCCGCGAGGCCGGCGCCGTGGGCGCCATGGTGACAATGATTCGATCTGCGACCGAGGCCAAAGCAGTAAGAATTCCGCGCCAATCCTTGTCGCGTAAAACACATACGATCGCCACAATCGGACGGGAGATATGAACCTCCATTAAACTCGCCGCCAGCGCCGTGGCGCCGTCGGCGTTGTGTGCAACGTCGAACAACCATGGCCCCGAACGGTGGAAACGGCCTGCAATACTCACGGCTCCCAGCAGCGAAGCGGCGCGTGATTCGATCTCGCGCCACGGTCCACCGGCACCTCGCAGCATTGCCAGGGCAACCGCGCAGTTGTGTGCCTGAAAATCCCCCACGAGCGGGGTACTCAATCGTCTTGCAGTTCCGCCAACTTCGAGAGTGAAAGAGGTGCCTGTATCCTGCACATCAACCTCGCTCACAAACCAGTCGACGCCGCTCGAAAGTACAGGCGTAGCCCCGGCCTCCACCGCCCGTGAAACCAGAAAATCGCGGATTTCTGCGCGCGTATCGCCAATCACAGCCGGTCTATCCGCCTTGAAAATCCCGGCTTTCTCGCCCGCGATAGCGGCAACTGTGGTTCCCAGGTATTCCATGTGGTCAAGGCCGATTTGCGTAACCGCTGCGGCAATGGGGCTCACAATGTTTGTCGCATCCAGTTTTCCACCCAATCCCACTTCGACTATTGCAACGTCAACCTTCTGCTGGGCAAAATGCGCGAGTGCCATTGCGGTCGTCGCCTCAAAGAAAGTAGCGCCCAGTGTGGTCAGTTCGTCGTCCCATCTCTCCAACCAGGCAGCTATTGCCTCGTGAGACATGGGCTTGCCATTCACCGCAATCCTTTCGTTGAAGTCGACAAGATGCGGCGAGGTATATCGTGCTGTGCGCAGTCCGGAACCTTGAAGTATTGCATCGAGAGTGGCGACGGTGCTCCCTTTGCCATTCGTACCCGCGATATGGAATACCGGATAGTCGCTATGCGGGTAGCCAAGCAGCTCCAGCAAACCGGTAACGCGCTCGAGGCCAAGCCTCCACGCGCCACCTGTACGTTCGTAAAGCCGTTCGAGCGCCCTGTCATAGGCAATCAAGATCAGCCTTCCTGCGCAAACCCCGAAGCGGCTGGTCGCCCCGACATGTGTCGAAGCAACTGAGATATGGTTGCTTTCAAGGCCTTCCTGTGCACCACATGATCGACCATCCCGTGGTCCAGGAGAAACTCGGCGGTCTGAAAGCCTTCGGGGAGATCCTGACCCAATGTCTGCTTAATGACACGGGGGCCCGCAAAGCCGATCACCGCGCCCGGCTCGGCGAGTATCGCATCGCCGAGCATGGCGAAGCTCGCGCTGACCCCACCTGTGGTGGGGTTAGTGAGTACCGAGATGTACGGTATGCGGCGCTCGGCAAGTTGGGATAGCACCGCGGCGGCCTTGGCCATCTGCATAAGCGAGAGCACGCCTTCCTGCATTCGTGCTCCTCCCGACGCGGAGATAATAACCAGAGGATGTTTCTTCTCGAGAGATCGCTGGCCGAGTCGGGCGATCTTTTCGCCAACCACCGACCCCATCGACCCACCCATGAAGGCAAAGTCCATCACTCCGATACCTACCGGCGATCCCTCAACCAAGCCTGTCACGGTAAGAATTGCGTCAGTGTCACCCGCGTTGGCAATCGCTCTCCGGAGACGGGCCGGGTAGTCGGGAAAGCCAAGAGGGTCGACCGAACGAATCTCATTACCTACTTCGAGTATCGTTCCTTCGTCGAAGAGCATGCCGGCGTAATCCCACGCCCGCAAACGACGATGAAAGTCGCATTCGGGACAGACGTTGACATTACGCAGGAAGTTGTCGCGGATGTCGGTGTGCCCGCATGCCTCACATTTCTCCCACGTGTCGGGAGGAATTTCAAGGCGCTCACGACGGGGTTGTCGCGGCTTCTTTTCTTTACGGAACCAAGCCATCAACGAATAATCAAAGTTGTGAGCGCGCGACGCCAGACCTTGCGAGAGATCGGCAACCCTATAGCCTCAGCGAGTCAGGCTGGCCACGACCTTCCGAGGAGATCCGGAGCAGTAGTGCCACTGCAATCCAGCTGACGACCATGAAGGAACCGCCGTAGCTGAAGAACGGCAACGGGATGCCGGTTACTGGCATCAGATTTACCGTCATACCAATGTTCACCATAACGTGAACAAACCAGGCCGACAGCAGCCCAAATGCGAGCAGACTGGAAAATGCATCGTTCGCCCTGGTGGCGACCTTGGTGCTGCGAAGAAAGAGCGCCAGGAACAGCGAAAGCGCAACCGTCACCCCAATAAACCCAAGCTCTTCCCCAACGATCGCGAAGATAAAATCGGTGTGTCTCTCCGGCAGAAACGCCAGGCGCTTCTGACTTCCGAGTGTAAATCCCTTGCCGAATAAACCTCCGGACCCGATTGCAATCTTGGACTGGCCAACGTTGTAGCCGGAGTTGCTCGGATCGATGGTGGGGTCGAGAAATACCAGCAGCCTGTTTTGCTGAAACGGTTTGAGCCGTTCCCAGAGCATGGGTGCGACCACCCCCATGATCACGTTTCCCACAATCAGGATGACGCTCTCGTACAGATGCGTTCGATACCAGAATACAAGGGCAACAAGAATGAAGAACCAGGCGCCCCAAACGCCTGTGTTGAAGGCAAGGACGAGGCTTATGCCGGGACTTGCAAGCATAATTAGCAGCTGCCAGGGAACGCCGCTCCAGTAAAGCATGGCGAAGCAGATTCCGACAAACACAATACCGGTTCCAAGGTCCGGCTGGGCCATGACCAGAAGCCACGGAATTCCAACAACAACCAGCGGCTTCCATAGCTGCAGCAGCGAACTGGGTGGTTCTCGCTGAAAGGACAACACGCGTGCCAGCATCAAAGTTGTTGCGAGCTTTGCGAGCTCAGAAGGTTGGCCAATTCGATGTCCCCCAATCGAAAGCCAACCTTTCACACTGGCTGCAGTACCTGCTCCCGTTCCAACCACGAGAACCGCGAGCAGCAGCAGCACACTCAGCATATAAAGTGGCCACGCGCTCCACTCGATCAATCGCACGGACCCACGCATTACAATCCATGCGAGCGCGAGGGAAACACCAAGCCAGGCAAGCTGACGCTGCCATGCAACAGCCACGATAGGCGAAGGAATGTCGACCTGCCCTGCTGAAAACAGAATCGCTATACCGAAAGCCGTAAGAAGAAGGGCAACTACGAGCAACGGAAAATCGATACTCTGACGTCGAAGCGACACTTTATCCGTCGTTCATGACGATGTTGATAGTGAGCGGCTTCTTCAGATATCGCTCCATGAGTTTTGTGGCAATTTTGGCTGCTACGGTACCATGTAGTCCTTCCTCAATCAGCACTGCCAGCACTATCTGCGGCTTGTCGGCTGGTGCGTATCCGACGAACCACGCATTGTCGGGATGACCAGGATTTTGTGCCGTGCCCGTTTTGCCCGCAATCAGTAACCCCTGTATCTGTGCACCGGCGGCCGTTCCTCTGGACACTACGTCCGCCAAGGCCTTCTGGAGACCTTCCAACTGATTGGGCGAAAGATTTATTATCTGCGCTCTCTCCGGCTCCCGCGCAATCAGTTGCGGTGTGGCCGCCTTTCCATCGGTTGCCAACGCTGTATAGAACTTCGCCATGGAAAGGGGAGTCTGCGCATTGTTTGCCTGTCCAATAGCAAGACTCAACGCCACTGATGCGTTCCAACCTCTCGGACCATACTTCTTATTGAAGTAAGCCTGGGACTCGGGCCACACCGGGCTAAGTTCGTGCGGCAAATCGATACCCGTCGTTTCTGAGAACCCGAGCGAAACTCCACCCGCCAGTAAATTGGACAGACCGATTTTGAGCGCGAGCTGATAAAAATACACGTCGCAAGACTTCGCTATTGCCTGGGCCAGGGTGAGGTCGCCGTGGCCGCTATGGTCCCAGCACCTGAACACACGCCCATAGTAAAAGCTACCCGTGCACGGCTGCGGCATGCGCGTGTCCATGGTCACTAGCCCTCGCTCCATGCCTATGACTGCGGTAGCGAGTTTGAATGTTGACGCCGGTGCGTAGCCGCCACGGATGGCGCGATTAACGAGAGGTTTGTCTGGATCCTGCAGAAGCTGATTGTAGTAGCTGTAAGACACACCACCGATGAATCGATTGGCATCGTAGGTGGGCGCGCTGTACAGGGCCAGCACACCGCCCGTATTCGGGTCTAAAGCGACGACGGCACCTCTAAGAGAATCGCCGAAATACTGGTGCGCATATCGCTGCAGATCAAGATCGAGATTGGTGTGCAGTGGCGGAGGAATCTCTGCCAGCTCTTCCGGCCTGACACCATTGTCCCGAACGACGCGATTACGAGCGTCAACTTCGACATAGCGGCTGCCTTCGGTACCGCGTAACTGATCTTCGTACTGCAATTCGATACCGTCTTTACCGACCACCTGACCAGGTTTGTACTCTGCAAACCTCGGCTTGGCGAGTTCCGCTTCGGAAATCAGACCCACGTACCCGACGAGAGCGGCCATCGCCTCGCCATCGGGATAATATCGTTTTGGCGAACTTTGTATGATCAAACCGGGGAACTCAACACGTCGCTCTTCAAGCACCGAGACGACAGCAAAGCTCGCATCGTTGAAAATTGCAGCCGGCCTGGTTGTGGCCTTGAGATAATCGCGAACTACGACCTCCTGCTGACTCGAATCGATTTCCACCACCTTCGACAACGCGTGCAGCGAAGCCCGAAGCGAATCCTCACTGCCGGTGAGCAGGGACACCTTGTACCCTGGCAGGTTCTCGGCGATGATTTCGCCGTGGCGGTCGTAAATGATTGCTCGCGCGCCCGGAAGTGGTACTGCGCGAAGTCGGTTGCTTTCAGACTGCAGGAGGTATTCGGCGGAGCGAAGCACCTGCGCCCTGAAAAATGCCGACGCGAGAACGAGGAACGACAGCACCATCACCACGCGCGCACCACGCGCTCGTTTGACTACTTCATTGGGATGATGGGACATGCGGTTCTCGCAGGAGTTCAGGCGCCAGGCGATTTTCATCGTGCAGTCGGCGCAAATTCGCGTTAGTCAATCTAATCTGATTCGACCGCTTTAACGCGCGTAAATACACATAACGCTTAGATCACATAAACCGTATATACACATCGTACACCCGACCAATCAGGATGGTTGTGCGCGATACAGCGGTCGGAAGAGAGTAAGCAGCAGAATTGCCACCACCGCCGTGAGCGCCGCTGCGAGCGGCGTCCAGAGCAGCAGCTGAAGCATCAGATCGACTCCCAGCGCGCCTCTGCTGGCGACAATAAAGATCGCGTCGAAGCACCACTTGCCCAGAAATACGAACAAGCCTGTAAGTGCGAGATGATTGGCAAAAAAAACTGCCTTTAGCCAAGAAGCACCAAATGCTATCAGCGTTAGAGCAAGTATACCTGCGCCAAATGAATTGGGTGCCATGGCATCTATGCTCAGGCCAAGCAGGAAACCCATCACTGCTGCTATGCCGGGACGAAGTCTCACCGCTGCGAACAGAGTTGCGATGAGAATGAAGTCGATCATGACTCTCGAACCAAACAGCGGACGCACGCTGAAATGGGCTACGACCAGTAACCCAAATCCGGCAATCGCTCTCAACGCAGACCCAACCCCCGATGTTCTCTGCTGCGGCCTCACCGTAAGTCCAACGGAAGATGTTGTAGCAACTCGACGGGATGAGTTTCTGGTGGTGGTCCCGGTGGTGGTCCGGGCTTTGGCCCCACTGGTGGAGGGCCTGTGGGTTTTGGCTTGGTTGTATCCGATCTTACGGAGCGTTTCGCACTGTCCGCTCTGGTGCTGTCGGTCCGCGAGAGCGGGCGTCGAGCAAGAGTATCCGAGCCAGGCTGAGTACCGGCAGCCGAGTCGAGTGCCACACGCCGGGCGGCAAGCTCAGCCAGTGCGGCATCACGTGCTGTTGAGTCACCGGCCGCTGCAATTGCGCGGGAGGCGCTGTCGGCGGAGGCGACCGAAGTCCAGACATCATTCACTCCCCGAGAAGCTCGATCGGGCAGCAGAACGAGAACGGGCCCTCCCGCCGACGGAAGTGCAGCGGGCCGGAGAAGATAGGTCCGCGCCCACTTCTCCGCAGTTGCGATTTCGGATATCACGGTGCCTATCACTATGCCGCGGGGATAGGTCGAACCAAGCCCGGAGCTGACCACGACTGTTCCTGTATCGAGCGCGGTGCGGAACGGTACACCGCGGAATTCGAGCATCAGGCGATCGATACCGGTTCCGAGATGAGGCGCGACAATTCCGAACGCTGCCTCGTCCGCACTCATGGCGCTGACGGCGAAATCGGGATGCGCCCAGGTAATTGCGAAGCTGGTGTTCCGGTCCGCTGTACGAATCATCCCAAAGAGCCCATCTGCTGTCACCACCGGCGTGAACGGCTCAACTCCAGCCGCTGTTCCGACATTGAGTGCCACCTCGAAGTCCTCGTCCATCGCTCGGGTGGGGAGGAGTTCTGCGGCCACGAATCCGCTTTGGAGACGGGAACCCAGCCCCATGATCTTTCTTAACGCCTGATTTTCTTCGTTGATCGCACGCGTCGAAAGGGTCTCAACAGCAACGTCTCCCCGAGCGGTGAGGACGTCTTCCCGGGAAACAATGGTGGCTCGAATAGCAGTAGCGCGGCCCTCAAGCACCAACAGGGGTGCGAGTGCGCCCGCTCGAATGGTCTGCGCTACCTGTTCTCGAAGGGCTACAGGCATCACAAGCGCAAAAATCGCAAGTGCTATACAGGCTGTCAGCAGGCCCGCATCGAGGCGCCCGCTGCCGCTGACATTCCGTGCCACCGCGCGATCAGGTCGAAAGAACCGACCAGTACTTCTCCTCGTCGTCGAGAATCTTTCCGGTGCCGCGAACGACACAGGTGAGTGGATCATCGTCAACGTGAATTGGCAGGCCGGTTTCCTGACTCAGCAGTACGTCGAGGCCGCGAATTAGCGCCCCTCCGCCGGTCATGACTATGCCACGATCGACGATGTCGGAAGCC
>JBBSTN010000080.1:0-10931 GCA_038235845.1 Gemmatimonadales bacterium
GCAATACGTGTTCAGGAGCAACGACAGTGCGGCAACGTGGTCGCAGATCAGCCCAGACCTCACGCGTGCGGAAATTGTTGTTCCTCCATCCCTCGACAAAGCAGCTGCAGATCAGGTAGACCGCAATGGAAGGCGCGGCGTGGTGTACACAATTGCACCATCACCATTGCGCGCGCCGATGGTATGGGTTGGCACCGATGATGGGTTGATGCATCTCACACTCGACGATGGAAAGAACTGGCGGAATGTCACGCCCGCTGCCGTCACCCCGTGGAGCAGGGTGACGATGATGGACGCGTCGGCGTTCGATGCAGCAGTGGCGTATGCCAGTGTCGACCGACATCAGTTGCAGGACTTCGATCCGTACATTTATCGCACGCGCGACAGCGGCAATACGTGGCAGCGCATAACAGCCGGACTTCCCGCTGGTGTCTACGTTCACACGATTAAGTCCGACCCGATAAAGCGAGGTCTATTATTCGCCGGCACCGAGCGTGGTGCATTCGTGTCTTTCGACGATGGCGATCACTGGCAGTCGCTGCAACTCAATCTGCCGGTGACGTCGGTGCGGGATTTTCAGATCTACGAAAATGATCTGATTGTGGGTACCCACGGGCGTGGCATCTGGGTAATCGACAGCATGGTCGCGTTGCGTCAGATAGATGACAGCATCGCGTCGTCGTCGGCTTACCTGTTCAGGCCGGCCGAGTCGGTGTACGTCGCCCAGGGTGGAGATAACGGAACGCCAACTCAAAAGGACGAAGCGACATTTCCGAACGCGGAGAATGGCGTTTTTCTCGACTACTTCCTGAAGACCGATGCGAGCGGACCGGTGACGATCGACATTCTCGATTCCAGCGGAGCCACTATTGCCACTCTTTCATCAACGCCAAGCGCAGTAGCAGGTGCGGGTGCGGGTGCTGCACGTGGGGGTGGGGCTGGGGCCGGCATCGACGGCATTCCCAATACGTCTCCGATATGGCGCGTTCCGCAGGAGCCGATGTCGGCGAAAGCCGGGATGCATCGTGTGGTCTGGGTGCCCACCAGTGGCGGAGGCCGTCGGGGGGGCTTTGGCGGCGCGCCTGCGACGACGTTCGTAGGCACATTCAGCGCCCGTCTCACGGCGAATGGCCAGACCATGACGCAGCCGTTGGTGGTTAAGCCAGACCCGCGATTGCCGACGTGATATGGCATGATGCGGCATGAGCTTTGACGAGACGAGCTCTGAATTCGAGGATACTCGCGTGTCTGCGCTACATCCGCAAGCTTGCCAGGGGCGACATTAGCTGCATGGGTGGCCTGAGCCACCCATGCAGCGCCCCCTACTGAATCGCCTTCACCGGCCGCTGGAAACCGCCGTCCAGCGCGTTGAGGAAAAGCTTGAATGTGCCATGTGGCTGTGCCCGGAACAGAATCTCCGGGCCGAACATCCAAAGCGTACCCTGGCCGACCTTCGCCTCAGCGATCGCCACTCCGCCCTTGAGCAACTCCTGACCCCAGGCCCAACCACTGGTCAGCGGCGTGGCGGTGTCAAAAGTCGCAATCGCTCGTACACCTTTGGCTGCGGCGTCGGGGCCGAGCTTCATCACCGGGCTGTTGTCGAACATGACGCTTGGACGCGGCGCCATTCCCGTGGCAACCGTGGCTGACGTGTCTACCGCAATCTCGAGAAGCGAACCCGGTATGTAATACTTCTCTCTGGCAAACGGACGACCGTTCTCCACGAGATAGTCGTCGACCGGCAACCCGATTTGCTTGCCCAGCGCGATCGACGAGCCAATTGTCACCACGCGCCCGCCGGCTTCCATGAATGCCTTGAGCTGCGGAACAGTCTTTTCAGATACGCGACCGACCTGCTTGCGAAACTCCGCCGGAATTTTGGTGGTGTCCGTCGCGCCGCCGAACCCACCACCACCGCCGCCCTCCGCGATCGAACCGTCCGGGAAGACGATGACATCATACTTGGCCTTGAGACCACCGGCGTCCAGCTCCTGCGGATACACGAGCGTGTACGGATACTCGAAGTTCTCGAGTATGAGCCGGGTCCAGCCGCTTGGCATCGACCCGCCAAAGCGATCGAACAGGGCGATACGCAACGGTGTGACGGCCTGTGCGCCAGCCGGCCGCGCGCCGGCCGCTGCGAAGCTCACTCCGAGTTCAGCCGCCGCCTTGGAAACCACCGCGTCCGCTGCGCCACCGGCTGGAATGAACCAGGTGCCGGCCGGCCATGCCTTGCCGCCATCTGTGAAGCCGTTGGGCGCGCGGAGAGCCTTCACATTCACCTTGAGCAGACGATTGGCTACCGTCGAAGCGTCGTTGACCTCTGGGCGAATGTAGTAGCCAGCCTTGCCCTTGGCCACCACGCCTGCAGGCATCGTCGTGACGTCCGGGAGCCTCTCGAACGGACCCTTGACGCCATCGAGATGCCGGTCGTATTGCACGCCCATCTGGAACGCGAGCGTCCAGCCGGCATTGTCATACGGCGGAATCGGCGGCCCGCCGGGATAGGCAAAGTCGTTGGGGTGATCCTGCGGCTCGAACATGTCGAGAATATGGGCGCGGTATGCCTGATTCAGCTGCACCACCCACGAGCCGGCGGGATAGCTCTTACCGTTGGTCGTGAAATTTGCGGTTGCCCGGTCGACCAGCACGCCGGACTTCTGAAGAGCCTGAATGAACTTTGTTGCTGTGGCGAAGTCGTTCTGCGAACGGCTCAGGATGTATGCCCGCGGATCCCGGTTGTCGGGCTTCTTGAGCACGTCCATGTATTTGTCGTTGGCTACCGCCGTCATGAGATTGGGAGCACCCGCTCCGCCCCGCCGACCGCCATTTCTAACATCCTCGGCCGGCGCATTTGCGCGGTCCTTCGCGATCTGCGCGACCATGGCGTCTACACGCTTGGGGCTCACGGTCCAGCTGTCGGTGCTTCCCTCACGGATAGCGTCCGCTCCCATTCGCCACCGGTCGAAAAGAAACTGCTCACGATATCGCGACGCCAGATCCAGCAGTGCGCGGTTGGCGGTGACCGAATAGTCGATCGACTGGCGGAAATGCCACTCCTGCGGTGCGATCGGCAACGGTAGCGAGGCAGACCGAAGCTGACGTTCCGGCACCAGCGGAATTCGGATCGGAGTGGGACTGCCGATAGTTTCCGTGAGTATGCCGATCATGTTGTGGAAGTACACGGTTGTGCGAAGGCCACCGTTCCACCAGGTGGAATAGTTGGATCCCGCACGAAATGTCACGCCTGGCTTGTTTTCCAGTACAAATCGATTGTTGAGCGCGGCTCCAACCAGGTCCAGGCCGGTGATAATAGCGGGATGAAACCAGTAGTTGGCTGGATCGCGGTAGGGCGGTGCGGCCATCACAGTTCCCGTAGGTCCGGTCTGATGGTGATTGTACATGATTTGCGGATTCCACTCGATGAACAGCTGTCGTGAGATGTTGGTGGTTTCCTTAAGCGCGTTCATGTACGAGTCGCGATTGTTGTCATGGCCCGCATACTTCTCGTAGAGACGGGGGAGATTGGCCACGCTCCGCTTTGTTTTGTCCGATTCCCGCATGTACCAGTCGGACACAAGCTCCATACCGTCGGGATTCGCCTGTGCCACGAGTACGATGCAATCATTAAGTATGCGATTTATTTCATCATCGTTGGCGCTGGCGAGCGTATAGAACGTCTCGATGAGCTGCTGTGCGCCAAGCACCTCGGTGGCGTGTAGACCACCGTCGATCCAGAACACCACTTTCCCCTCCTTGGCAAGCGCACGCGCCTGCGCTGAGTCGACGCCTTCAGCGAGGGCCAGTTTCTTCGAGATCTCCTTGTATCGAGCGAGATTGCGCAGATTCTCGGGGCTGGATACGATCGCCATTATCTGAGGCCGACCTTCTTCGGTAAGGCCGATTGTGTCGAGTATGACGCGGTTGCTTTCCCGGGCTACTTTCGCGAAATATTCGTGAAGTTTGGTGTAGTTGGGCAGCACGTAGTCGGCGCCGATGTCGTGCCCGAAAAACTGCTTCGGCGTGGTCACTGTCTGGGCGTGTACGCTCTGTGGAACGAATATGACCGCCCCGAGAAGTGCGGTTACCGCCAGCTGACGTGAGATTGAGCTGAGGGAGACCCGAACTGAAGCGCGCGCTGCGGCGCGGAAAGTTGATATCATGACGATTCGATAACGGGGTGCGGGACCGGGCGGCGTGGGGGTGTCGTACTGCCGCAAGAGGAAGTGGATCCTTAAGCTATATACAAGCTATGTACAATCTATATACGATGCGTCGGCAGGGCGCGTTGGAAATAGGCTGCGCCTTTACTGTTGACTCACCTTTGGGCACTGATGACGATCGTTCACCGCACGAGACCGCACGCCGTAGCTGTAATTCTCTGTTCGGCGGACGAAAGCTCGCAGGTTTCCACGCTGGTCGAGGCAATCGCTCCAGATCAATCGCTCACCTTCCTGGTTTTGGAAGAGGCCCCGTCGAACGGACATGCGATCGAGGATGTCCGTGCGAAGCTCGTGGGCGCGTCCAGCATGGCGCGGCGAGTGCTGGACATGGATAGCAAGATACATCCCAATGGAATATTCTTTGCTCCGCGCGAACGTGTACGATTCTGGAGCAATGGCGAGATTCGGCTCGATCCTACCGCAGAAACAGGTGCGCCATCGTTCGATTCGCATTCGACCGGAAATTGGGAACGATTCTTCGCTTCTTTTGCCGGGGACGAAGGTGAGCGAGCCTGCGTAATCGTCTTCGCGGGTGCGTCAGATCATCCGGCTGCCGCCGAAGCCGCCCTTTCGCAGGTCGCGGAGCAGGGTGGGCTTGTGCTGATCCAGACAAAAGCTGACGGCCCATTTCTCCGCATTCTTCATGGCGCGAATGCGCGCAGTGGCGTTAAACCGGTCGTTGCCCACGCCGAGCTTGCGAGCACGTTACTGGAACACGCCGAGCCACTCATTGCAGAATCGCGGCCGACCAGGACGACAACACTGTATGACGAGGTGGAGGCGGCACTTCCGGCGCTCTGTGAAACGCTATTCGAAGCAACCGGTCATGACTTCAGCAAGTACAAATCGACATCTCTTGTCCGGCGAGCACTTCGGCGACTCCATCTCATCCGGTGCACTTCGGCTGCGGAGTATCTAGCGCGCGTTCGAAGCGATCGAAGCGAAGCGATACAGCTGTTCGGAGATCTTCTTATCAGCGTAACTTCCTTTTTTCGCGACGTCGGTGCCTTCGACTCGCTCGCTCAAAATGTGATTCCGGGGCTGTTTGCGAACAAGAAGCCCGACCAGCGAATACGGGTCTGGGTTGCGGGATGTGCGAGTGGTGAGGAAGCGTATTCAATTGCGATGTTGATGCGCGAATATGCAGACGGCCTGAGCAACTTGCCACAAATTCAGATATTCGCTACCGATCTCGATGCCGATGCACTCGCTGTCGCTCGAAAGGGCGTTTATCCCGCTTCGCGAGTGACAAACGTCTCCGCCGAGCGACTCGCACGATTTTTTGTTCGTTCCGGCAAGAGCTTCAAGGTTGGTAAGTCGCTCCGGGAGATGGTGCTGTTTTCGAAACACAACCTCACGGTTGATCCTCCGTTCTCCCAGCTCGACCTGCTTTCCTGCCGGAATCTGTTGATCTATCTCGGCGAAGAACTTCATCGCAGTCTCGTACCACTGTTTCATCATTCGCTCGTTCCTGACGGCTATCTGTTCCTTGGTCCAGCGGAGGCACTTTCTTCTCAGCAGGACCTGTTCAGGACAGTGGATGCGAAGCACAGAATTTCGCAGCGTGTCGAGACATCCCGACGCATGTCGCCGTGGAGGTTCGGGAGAGTCACCACAGGACACTGCGCCAGGTCGTCGACTCAGCCAACGGGTTTTGATGCGGATGTCTTCGAGCGAATGCAGCAGTCCCTGATAGCTGAATTCGTTCCGGGCGCTGTTGTTGTCAATCGGGAAGGGGAAGTGATTGCAACTTCGGCAAACGTCGAGGAGTACCTTGCGATTTCTTCCGGGCCGTTTGTTAACAGCATCACCAGACTAGTTAAGGACGGGCTACGTCTATCCGTGCGGTCAGTGTTGAGAGAAGTGGTCTCGCTGGGCAAACGTGTTACAAACAGCAGTGCCACTTTGCATGATGAGAGCGGAGGTAAGAGAGTGAGGGTCACCGCGCAGCCGCTTTCTGGCAACGGCGAGCGCAGCGATGGGTTGTTCCTCTTGGCATTCCAGGTCGTTGACGAGTCGCTGTTGATCAACACTGTTTCTGATCCGGCAAATAGCGATGCAACTGCGCTTCTTCTGGAGCGGCTGGAGCACGAGCTGTCGACGACGCGCGAAGAGCTCTACAGCACCGTGCAGGACCTTGAAGCGGCGAACGAAGAGCTCAAGTCGTCGAACGAAGAACTGATTTCTATGAACGAGGAGCTCCAATCATCCAATGAGGAGCTGGAGGCATCGAAAGACGAGCTTCAGACCAAAAACAACGCGATTTCGCAGATCAATAACGATCTCGCCAACCTGCTAACCAGCACGCGTATCCCAACCGTGTTTCTCGACAGGGATGGCAGGCTGCGAATGATTACGTCGGGCGCAACAGAGATCTTCAACTGTGATGTAACCGATGTTGGAAGATCGATTCATCATTTCACGAACAACGCAGTCCACATGCCGCCGATACCGTCCGCAGACGATGTATTCGCTACGACAGAAGCGATCGAGGATGAGATCGAGCTCGGGGATGGCAGGATCTTCGTACGTCGGGCTCTTCCCTATTGCACGAGCGAACGAAAGGCAGACGGCATCGTTCTCACTTTCACTGAGGTGACCCACAGCCGACGATACGAGGAAGCGTTACACGCAAGTGAAAAGCGACTTCGGGAAGTTATCGACTCGATGTATGCCTTTGTCGGCGTACTTGAACCTGATGGCACACTGGTCGAAGCCAATTCCGCGCCGTTGGAGCTGGGCGGACTATCGAGAGAAGATGTGATTGGTGTGAAATTCTGGGATTGCGGATGGTGGAGCTACGATTCGGCTGTCAGTGGGAAGTTGAAGGCGGCCATCGAACGAGCGGCGCTAGGTGAAGTGGTGCGATATGACGAGGTGGTGCGGATGGCGAACGATTCGCGCGCCACGATCGACCTGTTGCTACAGCCGGTGATGGAGGGGGGGAAGCTTCGGTATATCATCCCTTCCGGTGTCGACGTCACTCATCGCATCGAAGTGGAAGATCGCCTTCGCCACCAGAGCGAGCTCACGCGCCTTATCACCGATAGCGCAACGAGTGCAATCTTCATGCTGGACGAAAGCGGTCGCTGCCAGTTCTCCAATCCGGCAGCCGAGCTGATGACGGGTTACAAACACGAAGAACTGACTGGGAAATTGCTTCATGATCTTGTCCACGCGCCAACTCCCGATTGCACTGGGGTCGCGGAGGAGGATTGCGCTATCCTCACCAGCATTCGGAAGGCGCGCATAGTACGTGACCACGAGGACACTTTTCACCGAAAGGATGGATCGGAATTCCCGGTGATCTGCAATACCAACATGGTAGTGGAAAATGGTAGGCTGGTGGGTGTTGTCATGGAGGTGCGTGACGTCACCGAGACGCGCCGCGCAGCTATCGAAATAAGCGAAACACAAGCGCGTTTTCGGCAGCTCGCCGAATCCATACCGCAGTTGGCTTGGATGGCCAATCCCGATGGTACCATCTTCTGGTACAACAGAAGATGGTACGAGTACACAGGCACCACGTTCGAGCAGATGAGGGGATGGGGATGGGAGATGGTTCATGATCCCGAGGTGTTGCCGAGTGTACTCGAACGTTGGCAACGATCGATTACGCAGGGAATACCATTTGACATGACGTTTCCCATGCGCGGAAAGGACGGCGTTTTCCGGCCGTTTCTCACACGCGTAACGCCCTTCAGGGATGAAGGTGGTGCAATAACACTCTGGTTTGGCACGAACACAGACCTGAGCGAGGAGCGTGCACAAAGGGAGACTGTGCGCCGCCAACAGAGGGAGCTTCGTGCGATTACCGACAACTCTCCCGACATCCTTGCACGTTTTGACAGCGAGTGTCGATTCGTTTTCGTGAACGCCGCGATAGAACGAGCCACTGGAATTCCCGCTGCGGAGTTCATCGGCCGGACAAACCACGAACTGGAAATGCCCGAAGATGTCAGCGACATGTGGTGCGATGCCATTGAGCACGTGTTTGAAACGGCCGAGGCGAAAAAAATCGACTTCAATCTGAACATCGACCAGGTAACGCGTCATTTCCAGGGGCACATGGTGCCTGAGCTTGGACCCGACGGTGCAGTCGATTTTGCACTCGCGGTGTTACGCGATCAGACCTCGGAGTTTCTGGCCCATGAAGCACTAAGCGCCGCCAATCGCCGCAAGGACGAGTTTCTGGCCACGCTCGCCCACGAGCTTCGCAATCCACTCGCACCTGTCCGGAACGGTCTCGAAATTCTACGTCTTCAAGCTGGCAATGAAGCCGACACTTCGGGCATACGCGAGATAATGGAGCGTCAGATCGTTACGATGTCACGTCTCATTGACGACCTGCTGGACATTTCCCGAATCAGTCGTGGAAAAGTTGAACTGCGCCGAGAGGCTGTAAGTGTTGGCACGATACTCGGGGAAGCGATCGAGGTGAGCCGTCCGCTGGTAGACGCCGCCGGACATCAACTGGCTGTCGATGCACTCGACGACAGCATGATTGTTTTTGGCGATCGAACCCGCCTTTCGCAGGTGATTGGAAATCTGCTTCAGAACGCCGCGAAGTATACGCCAGATGGTGGCAAGATCGATATCGGCATCGTGCGGAACCAGGGGAGTGTAGAGATTGGTGTAACCGACAGTGGCGTCGGTATTCCAGCGGACATGCTGGAAGGCGTCTTCGAGATGTTCACGCAGATCGCCAGTCCTGGCGCAAAGTCTCAGGGAGGGTTAGGTATCGGCCTCGCGCTTGTCAGGCAGTTGGTTGAATTGCATGGCGGCGCCGTTCACGCACAGAGCGACGGGCTTGGTTCTGGCAGTTCTTTCGTGGTGCGATTGCCACTCATGGGAGTTGATGCGCTTCCAGCTGTGATTGCGCCAGATGCGGAATCGATGGCGGTGTCATCGCTTCATGTGCTTGTTGTCGACGACAATGTTGATGCCGCCCGGAGTCTCGCAACGATACTTAAACTACTCGGTCATGATGTATCCGTCGCATTCACCGGTAACTCAGCTCTCGATCAACTTGCTGCTCGTGTTCCCGATGTAGCGTTTGTCGATATCGGGTTGCCCGATCTCAGCGGATACGAGGTGGCGATAAAGGTGCGGGAGAATCCCGAATGGAGCAGTGTGCAGCTCGTCGCGCTCACGGGCTGGGGAAACGAAGAGCATCGCCGTCGATCAGCCGAGGCGGGTTTTGACTTTCACCTTACCAAGCCCGCAGACGCTGCAATAATTCGTCGCATACTCAACAACAAGGCTGCGCGACTTTAAAAACCACTGTCTGTGTGTAGCCGCCTCGGCCAGCGCGAGTCACCCACTGTTCAGCCGTTCGGAACGGGAAAAGGACGGGGCGGCGGAAGGTGATCGATGAAGCGCCAGGGAGCTGCGCCGTCGCGGGTGAGCGGAAGTTTGAGAAGTCGTGCCCGTACCATCGCGATGGGCATCGGGCCGCCCTGCAACACAGAATCGTGAAACTCACGCGCTGACATTTTCTTGGTATCCACAAGCTCAGCGTAAAGCGCGCGCAGCTGCAAACCGCCGAGCATGTAAGCTGCCTGGTAGAGCGGGGAATAGGTTCCGTTAAACGAACGCCGCACTTCGCCTTCCGCGTTTGATCTCTCGAAGTTCACGGTGTCAACAAGAAACTGCACCGCCTGTTCAGGGCTCATCTTACCAAGATGGAAATTCAGGGAGAAGATGATGCGGGCGCTGCGATGCATACGCCAGAAAAGAGCGCCAAGCCTGTCTTCCGGAGTCACGTGAAAATCGTGATCCCACAAAAACATTTCCCAGTAGAGAGACTGTCCTTCGTTCCAGAATGGCGTCGAGAACAGACGTCGGTGCGGATTGTAGCGCGCTGACATGAAACCCTGCAGATGATGGCCAGGATTAAGCTCATGAAAGACGACTGCACGTGAGAAGTGTGGATTGTTTCCGCGCAGGCTCATGAGCTTTTCTTCCTCGCTCATGTCCGAGGTGGGATAGGACACCTGGATCATGTCGCCACCAAGGAAAAATGGATTAACTCGCTGTCTGTCGGGCGACATCATTTCCATGCGCCAGTCTTCTCGCGCAAGTGCGGGAATGGTGACCCAATCCTGACGGTCGAAGAAGGCCTCGGCCTCGAGAGCCAGGTCGCGAATCAGGTCGGGTTGGCGTCCTGGCTCGACATAACTCTCCTTGACCTTGTCCATGGCCGCTTTCCAGTCGTCCCCGAACCCCATTTGCCGGGCCGCTTTCCGTGCTTCACTCAGCGAAAATGCGTATTCGCGTTCGGCCAAAGCGATGAGCTCTTCGGGAGTATAGGGAATCATCGCGTGCTTGAGGTCTGCTGCAAGACCAGTAGCGCCAACAGGATCGCCAATTATCGGGCCACTGTTTGCGCCGGTGTTGACGTTGGTCGCGGTGTTGGCCCCTGCCGCACCGGCGCTACTTGCGGCTCCGCCGCCTCCTCCGCCACGTGCTCCGGCCGCAGCGGTATTTGCAGACGCCGGCAGACCAACGAGGCGGGTGCGAATGGTGCTCGCATATCGCGTGAGGGACTCTTCGAGCTTCTGATATGGACTTGCGCCCCACCAGCTGAACATAGGGTCGTAGCCGGAATAAAAGCGGTTCCAGCCCACGAGTGTCGTCTTGAGCGCATCGATGTTTTCTGCGGCGCGGTTCGCAATTGTGCGGGCGAGGCCTTCTTCCGCGTTTGGA
>JBBSTN010000081.1:0-10775 GCA_038235845.1 Gemmatimonadales bacterium
AAGCAGGTACCCTTCGAGCCAGCCTTCGCACTGGTGTTCACTCAGCATTTCCATTACGCGGCCAGCCGGCGCGAGCCATTGGTCGTTGGGCTCTGTGGCGGCGTCCCATTGACGGTTGGTCGTCCCGAAAAGTGCTTCGAGGCCGTTGGAGAGTGTCTCGTCCGGACCGAAGACGCGGAAGTTCCGCGCTTCCTCATTCAGCTTCGCCACATCGCGCAGGAAAGGCCCGAGCACGCGCGTGTCGCCGATGCCTCGGATGCCTGGCGCGGGCACGTCGACCCCGTAATCACGGAAGTCTGGCATGCGCAAATCGCGAAGCAGAATGCCGCCGTTGGCGTGGGGATTCGCGCCCATTCGACGGTTGCCTGTGGGGGCCAGCTCCGCCAGTTCGGGTTTCAATCTGCCTGACTCATCGAAGAGCTCTTCCGGTCGATAGCTCCTGAGCCAGTCCTCCAGCAGCTGGAGATGCTCCGGATGCGCGTGCGGGTCCGAAATCGGTATCTGATGCGCGCGGAAGGTGCCTTCGATCTGCAATCCATCGACGACTTTCGGCCCGGTCCAGCCTTTCGGTGAATTGAGTACAATCATCGGCCAGCGCGGTCGAGTAAGGTCGCCTTGGGTGCGCGCGCGTTCGTGAATCTGTTTGATCTGCTCGACAGCTGCATCGAGCGCCGTCGCCATCGCTTCATGCATGAGCGCTGGCTCGTGCCCTTCGACGAAAATGGGCGTCCACCCGTAGCCGTGAAGTAACTGTTCCAATTCCTCATGCGTTATGCGTGCGAGGATGGTCGGATTGGAAATCTTGTAGCCGTTGAGATGCAGGATTGGCAAGACCGCGCCATCAGTCGCCGGATTGAGGAACTTGTTCGAATGCCAGGCCGTGGCCAGCGGTCCGGTCTCCGCTTCACCATCGCCGACCACGCAGGCCACGATGAGATCAGGGTTATCGAAGACAGCGCCAAACGAATGACTGAGTGAGTAACCCAACTCACCGCCCTCGTGGATTGAGCCCGGTGTTTCCGGCGACGCGTGGCTGGGGATTCCGCCTGGAAATGAAAACTGGAGAAAGAGCTTTTGCAGCCCAGCCTCATCCTGGCTGATGTTCGGATAGATCTCGCTGTAGCTACCTTCGAGATAAGTGTTTCCAACGACCGCCGGCCCGCCATGACCCGGCCCGGAGACATAGATCATATCGAGATCGTATTTCTTGATTACGCGGTTCAAATGCGCGTAGATGAAGTTCTGTCCCGGCGTCGTGCCCCAATGCCCCAGCAACATGCGCTTTACATCCGGGAGAGCGAGCGGGCGTTTAAGCAGCGGATTGTCGAAGAGATACATCTGTCCGACCGACAGATAATTCGCCGCGCGCCAATAGGCGTCGATCTTTTGCAGCAGGTCGGACGTGAGTGTGTTCATCGTTTGTTGGGCGCTTTCAATTGCAGGAGTCGGGTGACTGATTTTGCGATCATGAGTTCTTCATCGGTGCGAATGACGCGCACCGAAACGTTGCTATTTTCCGCCGAGATCACGGGGTCGTTCGCAGCATTCCGCGTTTGATTTAGTTCGACGCCCAGAAATCCGAGCCCGGCGCAAACGCGCTCGCGGATGGGCGGCGCGCTCTCACCGATGCCGCCCGCGAAGACGAGGGCGTCCAATCCGCCGAGCGCTGCGGCGAAGGAGCCGATCCATTTTTTCGTGTGATAACAAAACAGCGCGACGGCTTCCGCTGCGCGGACATCGCTCGCTTCCTGTGCGAGCAAGTCGCGCATGTCGGAGCTGATCTCTGAGACTCCGAGCAGCCCCGACTCGCGATTCACCATAGTTTGAAATTGCGATACGGTCATATCCTCCGTTCGCGCCAGATAACCGATCAAACCCGGGTCGAGGTCGCCGGAGCGCGTGCTCATCGGCAATCCCGACACCGGCGTAAGACCCATGCTGGTGTCGACGCTTTTGCCATTGCGCACGGCGGCAATACTTGCGCCGTTGCCGAGATGCGCGAGTATCACTCGGCCTTTCGTCGCAGCGGGATCGTCGAGGCGAGCGAGTTCTTCCAATAGATACGCGTAGGAGAGACCGTGGAATCCGTAACGTCGAATGCCTTTGGCTTCGTAGCATCGCGGGATGGCAAGCAATTTCGATACGCGCGGCATGTCGCAGTGAAAGGCGGTATCGAAGCACGCCACCTGCGGCAGTTTCGGATGCCGCTGTCGAAACGCTTCGATCAGTTCGATTTCACCCGGCAGATGCTCCGGATCGAAGGGCGTGATGCGACGCAGTTCGTCGATCAACTCCGGCGTAACTAACTCCGGCGCGGTGTGTTGCATGCCGTGCACAACGCGATGACCCACCGCTTTAACGGAATTGAAATCCGTCTGTTGTTCGAGCCAATCGATCAGGAACTTCACCGCGGCCTGACGATCGCCCGCAGGGAGCTCGAGACTTTCTTTCTTCGCCTCGTTTGACGCACTGAAGGTGAAGCTGGTCCGGCTCGATCCGATGCTATCGATCTTTCCGTGCAGCCCGCGCTCCAGCGGTTGTCCGATTCGGTAGAGCGCAAACCTGATGCTGGATGAGCCCCCATTGATGGTGAGGACTTGTTGGTCGATAGCGCTGTCCGGCGTTCCAGCTGGCTTAGCTGGCCCGCGATTCGGAATTAACCGATCTGTATTTACTTGTACCTCGTCGTCGATATAGAAGCTAACTCTGCGGGGTCATAGCCGCCACTTAGTAGCGCTTCGCGTCACCGACGTTCCGCACCAGAGATATTGCACCAACACCTCGCCCGCGCCAAGGTTAATCATCTCGGCGCGGGGTACACACAGGGAGCGCGCGACGTGGCGAAAAACACTAATTTGAGAACATTATGCAAATCGAAAAACTGGTTTGGGCAAGTTTTGCCTTGGTAGCAACGCTGACGCCATCGTTAACGTTGCCAGGCGCGCAGATTCCGGTGACGATCAAGGATCGCGCTGCAACACCGCCTCCAAAGGCCAATCAGCTAGGCGTCATTGACGGTATTGTGACCGACTCGCTGCTGCGTCCGCTTGTTTCAGCCGACGTTTCAGTGATCGGCACTGGCGCGAAAGTCGTCACATCTGCCAACGGTCGATTCAAAATTCTTCGGGTGCCCGCAGGCCAGTACCTCTTGGTCGTTCGACGAGTGGGTTACTCGCCTACTTCCGGCATTGTAGCAGTCGCAACGGATGACACCCTGCGCCTTGCCTACACCCTCTCGCATTCCGTTAACGTCCTCGACACAATGCGCGTCCGCGAGCGACGGGTGTCATTTCGCATGCTCGGCTTCGAACAGCGACGGCTCGCAGGGGTTGGGCAATTCATTACGCAGGAAGAACTCGAACGGCGCGGATCACTTGCCTTATCAGACGTCCTGCGAAATGTAAGAGGTTTGGAAGTATCGCGAATCACCAACCAGCAATTTGGTGGGCAGGTCGCACTATCTCGGCGCGAAGGAGGGAGTTTCAATGGGTCATCAGGGTCCGGCGCGTGCCCGATGCAGGTGCTCCTCGACGGGATCGTACTACCCCAGAGCTTCAATCTCGAACTGCTTCCATCAGCAAAGCAGATATCCGGGATCGAGGTGTATACCGGCCCTGCAACGACTCCCCCTCAGTTTGGTGGGCCCGACAGGCGGTGCGGTGTTATCGCAGTGTGGACGAGAGACGGATACTGACGACTTCACATTTGGCAGGCAAGACACCGACAGACGGCTGACACAAAAGACGCCCAATGCATCACCCCGCAAATGAAAAGATCGCCCGGCTTTTTCCTCAGCCGGACGATCTTTTCACTATGAGCGCGCGCTACAATTAAGCGCTTAGCCGGTTATCAACACCCCGGCGCCTTGAGCGCATCAGGAACGTTCGCGCGCACAAGGCATTCACCCTGCGGCACTGGCTGAACCTTCGCTACGAAGTGCGCATTAATGCCGCTTGTAATATCCAGAGGGAGCGTATTGAGCCGTCCATAACGCCTGAGATCGATCCACCGATTGCCTTCCATCAGCAGCGAAAAACGCTTCTGGAGCAGTAGCTCGGTAAGAACGTCGGCGTCATTCGAAGATGCGGTTAGCGTCGACGCCGCCAGCCCTCCCGAATTCTGGCGGATGCTGTTGATCAGGGCGAGGGCACCCGCCTTATCGCTTGTTGCCAGCAGTGCCTCCGCGCGAATCAGAATCAACTCCTCATTCCGAATGATTGGAATAGGTGATGTTGTGGTTGGGTAGAGGTTAAAGCCGATCGAAGATGGAATGCCGAGCCCCTGCGGCGCCTGACGAGGGGGTCGGGTTCCTACTTTGGCCAGGTAACGATTGTCTGCGGTACCATCTGCCTTGAGCGGCGCGTCGGCTTGTGTGCTTGGATGCGCATAGAGGTCGGAGTTATTGGTCTGCGACAACGGATTGATAGCGTCACCGGAAGCGCCGCTATACACATGGTAGACACCTGCGTCCAGCGCTGCACGCGTGGTGGCTGCAGTGTTAATAAACGACCCCGATAATGCTGTCAAAGCTCGCTGCCACGCTGCCGCACCACCACCGGAAGTCGCATAGTACGATGCTGCACGAGCAGCTATCGCGCGATTGAACTTCTGGAAAGTGGACGGCGTGTTGAAGCCTGCAAAGCCGGAGTGCAGCGTGAACGGGAAAGCCGTGCCGCCAGCGCCGAGCGCAGTGTTTGCTTCGTCGAGCGTGTTGAGGATGTACTTGTAAACGGAATCGCGAGACACGAATGGTGCAAGGTCTGAAGCATCCTGCCTGATCTCCACAACTGCGCCGAGAGTGTCACGCGTACTGATCACGTACAATAGTTCCAGCGCTTCGAGCGTTTTTGCGAAACCGATGCCCGCCTGTTTTTGCGGAGCCGACAATGTGCCCGAACCGCTAATCGTATTCTTCAGGTTGAAAAGATCTCGAAGATTGCCGTACTGAGTACCCCAGTTGCCAACAGCGAAGCCGGAGGGATCGAGTTTGTTCGCTCCGGAAATGCCGATGAGATAGTGCGAAGTATTGCGCCCTTCCTGCGGAGTGTAGATAAAAGCCTCCCGCCCGAATCTGCCGGTAGAGGTGATGAAGGCATCGCGACCGTTGCGAAGCTGTCGCAGCACACCTGTAGCTTGCAACTGCAGCGCCTGAACATCTGCTCCCGCCGATGCGACTGTGGGAGTATTTGGGTTCGTAATGTCAAGCTTGTCGGCGTTACACCCGGAGAGCGCAAATGCCGCCGCGGCAACGACGCCCACGCGAGCGAAATCGGTCAGGTGTGCGGACATGATACGGGACGTCCGCGAGTAATTGTCTGAATTTTTAGTTGACATGTTATCAGAAGCCCAGGTCAATGCTCAGGAAGAACTGACGGCTGGCCGGAAACGGAGCCAGATCAATAAATCGATTGAAGTTCTGATTGCCAAAGTTGTTGAATTCAGGATCGAAACTCCAATATTTCGAAAAGAGTGCGACATTGCGTGCGCTGAAGTTGAATCGAAGAGACTTGGCGCCAGGAAGCTTGTTGCTCCACGAATCTGGTGCCGTAAAGTTGACGCTGACTTCGCGGATCTTCACGTACGTACCCTTCTCGACATATGGGCGGATATCGCCCTTATTGAATGTGTCATAGCGAGCGTCACCCTTCTCCACGAAATCACGTGACTGACCGCCCTCGTCATACAGGTTCTTGGTCATGTCTGCCACGTAGCCACCATTCCGCCAGTCCGCAAGTACCGAGAAGTTGAGGTTCTTGTAGGTAACGTCGTTGTTGAACGTCGTAGTGTGAATTGGATTCGAATCGTAAAGAATTGTGTCGCGCACCGCACCGTTTTCTCCGAGCGGAGCATTCCCCCAGATCAGTGTAGAGCGGAGATTTGAGACGATGCGATTGCGGCCGTAGCTGGCACCAAATGAGCTCGGAGCGTTGAACGCCGGTACAGGAATGTTGTCGACGTTCTGTACGTTATGGTTGTAGATGATGCGGGACGTCCACTCGAAGTTGTTCGAACGAAGTGGAACCAGCGACAGAACTCCTTCTGTTCCAAGCACCGAAAGCTGTCCGCCGTTGATAACCTGGCTTGAAAGGCCGGACGACGGAGGAAGCGGGAAGGTTAGCAACAGGTCAGTGATTTTTCTCTGGTATCTAGTGAGTTCCAGTCCGATGCGCGATCCGAGGAATTGCGCATCGATACCGTATTCCTGTTCGTTCAGTACTTCAGGCTTGATCCTGGTATTGCCGAGCAGGCTCGAAGAAACGAGTGAACCCTGTCCGTCGATCAAGCCACCGCTTGCGTACAGAATATCGCGGTCACCATAGCGGGGACGATTACCGGATTGTCCCGCATTTGCACGAAACTTGATTTCGTCAATTTTGTCGGTGAACGGTTTTACGAAACGGTAAGCTGCGGCGAATTTAGGGAAGTAGTAGAACTGCTCGCGATCACCGTTGGCACTTGAGCGGTCGGCACGAAAGCCTGCATTAAGCGAAAGCTTGTCGCCAAATGCAAGTAGCTGTTCGTTGGCATAGAACGATTGATCGCGGAACTCTGTGATGTCGTCTGCTACCGCGATGTCAGTGGCACCCACGGGAACCTTGCGTGTCGGAAGCAAGCCGCGACCACGAATACGGTAAACGTCCAGGCGCTGCTCTTCGTATGAGCCGCCGGCAGAAGTCGTAACCGAGGTCAACCAGCGCCATCCGGGTGTAAGCGTATGCACCGCGTTCACGCCCTGATTTGTCTGGTAGCTCGAAACATTGCTCTGGTTAGCGGTGCCAAGGAAGCCGTCTCGCGATTCAAACTGCAGGTAGTTGGGAGAGTATTGAGAGCCCTCCTGCTGAAAGCGATCTACGCCCAGGAGAAGAGAAAGCTGGAGGGAGTTCTTTGCAGTGGCGAGAGCGGTGAACCCAACGCGTACGTTCCCGGCCTGTCGCCACACGTTCTCGTCGTTCTCCACTGCCCGAAGCACTTCGAACGGATTGGAGGTTCCGTTGCCGCCGCCGTTGAACGGCATGCGAACGTATCGGCCGTTTTCATCCTTCGCCTGAAGATCGATAATGGCCGGAGAGTATCCAAACGTGTAGATCGGGCTTGTACCTGAATTATCGTTGCCGCCGATGCCTCGTTTGAGATTGTTTCGCGTAACGTCAACGCCCAGGCCGACGGTCCAGCGTGTTCCAAGCGTCTGGTCGAGGTTGATGCGACCTCCCGTACGGCGCGCACCTGTATTCACCATGATGCCGGCTTCCTGACGATCGTTGAGCGACGCGAAGTAGCGGGTATTATTCAACCCACCGGAGGCGGAGATCAGCGTCTCCCATGATGGGTCGGTACGGCCATAGAGCTGGCCCTGCCAGTCGTACCACGGGCATGTTGAATTGCAGGCCACCTTGGCCGCCGAGTCGCCAATGGCGCCACCTGCGAACTCCTTGACTTCATCGTAGTTGGCGAACTTTCGCGAAGAAAGATTCTTTTGAAGCTGCTGTGTTCCAACGCGCTGGGTAACGTTCCAGGTTGACTTGCCCTGCTTACCGCGTTTCGTAGTAATGACGACCACGCCATTGGTTGCACGCGAGCCGTAGATCGCGGTTGCCGCAGCCGATTTAAGCACCTCGACGTTTTCAATGTCGTTGGGGTTGATGTCGGCAAGCCTGTTCACTACCTGATCCTGCGTGGAGGCGAGTGAACCTCCGGCTCTCGTCACCGATGACGCGCCAGAGGAGACGTTGGCGTTGGAGACGATCACGCCGTCAATCACATAGAGAGGGTCGCCTTGGCCGAGCACAGATGTGGCGCCGCGAATCTGCACCTGTGCGCCGCCGCCAGGTGCGCCGCTGTTTTCGAAGAATCTCGCGCCGGACACTTTGCCGGCGAGATTGCTTTCTATGGAACGAGCGGGGACTTTATTGAGCTCTTCCGTATTTACCGAGGATACAGCAGTTGCTGCGGTTCGCCGGTCGGTCGTAGTGGCCTGACCGGTTACCGTGACACCTTCAAGCTGCAGCACGTCGCGCTCGAGCGAAAAATCATGTGTCGACTGATCTGCGGTGAGCCGGGCGGTTTCCCGTTTGTAGCCCAGGAAGCGCGCAAGAATCGTCACCTCCCCGTTGGGCACCCTTAGCCGATATTCACCACGTTCGTTGGTGCGAGTGCCAACCTGCTGACCAAGGACGCTCACTGTAACGTCGGCCAGCGTCTGGCCTGTACCTACCGCTGTAACTTTGCCCGTGATGTCACGGGTCTGTGCCTGTAGTGTCAGCGGCATTATCGCGAGACCTACAAAGGCCACCAATTTGACTAGCCTGCGCATGAGGGGGGGGTTTCCGAGGATAGTTGGGTGCAGCAACTGCAGAGGATTGAACGCAGAATGATTATCGATGAATTCGCCAATCGGTAGCCCGAATATCACATTCGACAAGCACATCGTTCAATCGGCCGACGTGAACTTTATCACATGTTATCGACGTTACTGAACACCATCGTCTTCATCCGCCCAAGAGCCTTCTTAAATTGACCGCCGATGCGATGCGATGCGATCTCGTAGCGTCCATGTCCGTGGGCTGAAGATTCCTTACACGATCGAATTCGGTCACTCGCGCTCCAGTGTTCGTAGTGACACGAATGGAAACGCGTTCGGTTGCCGTGGTCTTGAAGAAATAGTCCTGCTGGCACGGGGCTGTGGCCCCGCAATTCGCCTCTCCTTGAACTACTCCGTCCACGAGGTACTCTACGGTGATTGGCCCTGAGGGAAGCGTGGAAAGGTGCACATTCAATCCGTTATTGCAACCGATAAGCGTGCAACCGGACAAAGAGTCAGTGAGGTTACAGGATGCTGACGCAAGCATAATCGCCATCAAAGCTGCGGCCTGCTTCAGGAAATGGGACACTGGCATGTTTGGCTCATTGATGTTTCGACTTTCGGCGGAATGCTCGTAACTATAGAAGAAAATACAAGACCCTTCACCCAGCTCTCCCGATTGGGGGTACTAAACTGGCGTCTACACGCGTCGGTTACGTAACCTTCGTTCAGGCGAAAACTCAGTGGAGAAATATCGGATGAAGCTGTTTGTGCGTGCCATCGCGTTGCTGACCGTCGTATCTACGGTGTCTCAGGCGCAGGTCAATGCAGGTGAACAGGCGCCCGACGCGAATTTGCCATTCACGATGACCCAGGTGGCGACCTTCAATCTGCCGTGGCGAATCGCGTTCCTTCCCGACGGAAGCATGCTGGTGACGGAAAAGGTTGGTCCGGTTTGGCTGGTATCTCAGACTGGCGCAAAGATTCCCGTCACCAACGTGCCCGCTGTGCTGGCGCAGGGACAGGGTGGCATGCTGGGAGTCTACGCGTCTCCTAATTACGCCACCGACCACGCTGTATATCTGACGTATTCGGAGCCCGGCGAGGGTGGATCGAGCCTCGCGCTCGCACGGGCCACTCTCGCGATCGGCGAGGGGTCGGCGAGTCTCGAAGGACTTCAGGTTATCTGGCGAGACGGCTCACGGGGACGCGGTGGACAGTTTGGCGCGGCCGTGGCCTTCTCTCCCGACAAGCGATATCTGTTTCTGACCGTAGGAGAACGTCAGCGTTTTACCCCCGCGCAGAATCCGGATTCGCCGTTGGGCAAGATTCTTCGCCTGACGCTCGACGGCAAGCCGGCGCCCGGCAACCCCCAGGCGGGCAAGACCGGCTCGCCTACCCTGGACATAATCAACCCGCCGCGTGACACCGAGGTGGCCAAGGAAGCACCGGTTGTATCGACCTACACCTTTCCTGGTCCGAACCTGACACCGTCGGAAACCTGGAGCACCGGCCATCGCACCCCGTATGGCCTCGCGTTCTCGCCTGATGGGCGACTGTGGGAGGTTGAGCATGGGCCGAGGGGCGGAGATGAGCTCAACCTGATTGAACCCGGCAAGAATTACGGTTGGCCGCTGGTGTCGTATGCGGTGAACTACAACCGTGTTCCGATTCCCAGTCCCGACACGCGCCCCGATCTGGCCAAGCCGGTTATCTACTGGACGCCGATTGTCGCGCCGGGCAGTCTAACGTTCTACAACGGTTCGATGTTCGCGGCGTGGAAAGGTTCAGCCCTCATGGGTGGGCTGGCTACGAAGACGCTCAACCGCATCACGTTCGACGGAAGGGGTGGTGCTTCGCCCGCCGAACGGTGGGACGTTGGTCATCAGATTCGCGATGTAGCGGTAGCGCCGGATGGCGCGGTATGGATGATCGAGAATGCGAGAGAGGGCGGGTTGTTTCGGGTCACTCCAAAATAGCTATTCATTGATTACTCTTTGCCGTCAGAAGGTGTAATTCTGCCTGCCTGAATTCAGCGCAGCGGACCGTTTCGTCAGATTCTCGACTTCCTGAAGCTCTGTGGTTTACGGGACAGATAGTCGTGCAGTTCGCGTGTGGCCCGTGTGAGAACTCGCAGTTGATGGAGAATAAAGTATGTAGCATCATTATCGTCTGTTTAGGTGAATAGGAAGGATCGTGCGTACTGTGCCCGCGCCTCTCGGAGTATTCGTGATATGGAGGGGTGTGTCCCGACTTCAGTTGAAATTCGGGTGAGTGCCTGAGAAATGCTGCTTATGCAGCGGTGGAGTGAATGAGTTTGTTCATGAGGGCGTCGTGTAGCAAGGGCATGTGCTTGTAGCCCCGCACCCGTCTGAAGTTCTTTTCGATCTGCAGGAGCGTGGACGCACACCAGCGTTGTTTTTGTTCGCTTGTTCGCCAGTGATCCACTCGCTGTGTCTTTCTCTCAATCTGTGCC
>JBBSTN010000082.1:0-10694 GCA_038235845.1 Gemmatimonadales bacterium
GCGTATTCGCAGCTGGGCACTGCCATTACCAGCGTCACTCCGATGAAATAGCGTTGTTCCGCTGAAGGTTTCACTCTGAGTTATCAATCACGTCGCGCCCTTCTTACCGCTTTCTACCAGGCGGCGCTCAAGGGCGCGGCGCCGTTTCCCCGCACTCGCGCTTCCGTCCGGCGCTGGTTGACGACCAACCGGTCCGCGCTAGACACAAGTAATCGAGGGGAGCATATCGATGGCGTTCAGGACGTCGATCACACTCGCACACCGTCGCGCCGCGCAGTTCGTTCGCCTCGCGAACCCGCAGGCGCTGGCTACGTCATCATAGCGCTGGGAAAGGCCGCCTCGCAAATGATGGCCGGCGCGATCGCTGCACTTGGTGACGAAAACCTCGCCGTTGAGCGCGGTATCATTATTTGCGCTTCCGACAGCGCCACCCGGTTGTTTGCCCGCAAGGCGTCCGACGTTGAGCTCGGCGTCGATCTCGCTCAGGTTCGCTCCCCCGTCAGGTGTGCGGAGAATTCTGGAGAGCTCTCCGACGACGAGATGACGGCGACCACGAACGCGCAGGCCCGCGGGAAAATCATTACCATGATCGGCGACCATCCCATTCCCGGTCCCGCGTCTCTCGCGGCAAGCGACGCACTCGACGATTTCATTCAGCAGATTGAGCCCGGCGACATCGTCATCGTACTCCTTTCGGGTGGAACGACGTCCCTGGTGGCCGCACCCGTCGCCGGGTTCGCGCAATCCTTCGCCAGCCCCGAGCGGGCACAGGCACATCTGGCGAACGTCTCCGAAACGTTGCTGGAGTCGGGTCTGGCAATTCATGAGATGAACGCCATTCGTCGACGACTTCTGCGCTGGGGAGCCGGGCGACTCGCACAGGAACTGCACGCCCGGGGTGCCGCTCGCATTCCGGTGTTTTGTATCTCGGATGTCATCGGAGACGACCCAGCCGTCATCGGGTCCGGTCCCTGTTCGGCCGATCCACTGGATCCTGCCTCTTTTCTGGCGCTCATCGACGCATACGACCTGCGCTCGACATTTGAACGTCCGGTTGCGGAGTTCTTTGGAGTAATCGGAGGCGGAATGGTACCTGAGGTTGCTGACAGTGATCACCCGGCCTTCGGGATTGTCGACTACGAACTTGTGGCGCGAAACGCGGATGCAGTCGAGGAGCTTGCATCTGCTGCACGCCGCAATGGGATTGAACATGTATCGGTCTCGGACGAACAGATGGGCAACGAAGCCGCTGAGCTGGGCATCATGATTGCTCAGCGCAGCGCTGAACTCGCCCGAAAGCTTCCCCGCGGTGAGCGCCTGCTTCACGTGATTGGCGGGGAACCTGTGGTGAATTTGCGCGCAGCATATGAAAGTGCGTGGGACGACGACGAACATTCATCCATCGATGAGCCAATGCGGGGAGGACGCATGCAGCTTCTCGCACTGAATGCCGCACTGATGCTCGAACAGGTTGTACACGATGGGAATCGCGACGCAACACGGGTAGCCATTCTCGCCGCCGGAACCGACGGACGCGATGGCCCAACCGATGCCACAGGTGCCATTGTCGACTTCTCAGTGCCGACCCTCGCAAGACGCGGAGGTCGGGTTCCCGAACGCGACGCCATTACGGGCCGGTCGTGGTTTCCACTCGAAGCGTCATCCGCGTTGATGAAGACCGGTCTCAGCGGAACCAATGTCATGGATTTGGTAGCCGTACTCATCGATTCCTCTGCCTGATCGACTGTCTGAACTCGTTGACAGCTTCGAGGTATTACCCTGATTACGCCACGAACAAAATCATTCCCGCTGCACCGTGCGCGGAATTCACATCGTTCGAATCAACCGCAACAATCCGTAATTTTTCGCATGAAAGACTCTAAGGTTTCCGTCGGAATAATTCAGGACATTGCCACCGACGACATCGCTGCCAATCTCGAGCGCGCGATAATTCGAGTTCGGGAAGCGGCAGCACGCGGGTCACAGATCATCTGCCTGCAGGAGCTGTTCAACGCGCCGTACTTCTGCAAGTCGATTCGACCCGATCGCTTTGACATAGCGGAAGCCGTTGGTGGAAATACGGTGAGTACGCTCAAAGACATTGCGAAGGAGCTCGCGGTGGTAATTGTGGTGCCCTTTTACGAGAAGCAGGCACCCGGACTCTACCGCAACTCCGCGACTGTCATCGACGCGGACGGTGCGATTCTCGGTACCTACCGAAAAATGCACATCCCGCATGACCCTCTCTTCGAGGAGAAGTATTATTTCGCGCCGGGTGACGTCACGGGTGATACCCGAGATCACGAGCATCCGGGTTATAACGGATTCCGGGTATGGCGCACACGCTACGCAGACATCGGCGTGCTTATCTGCTGGGATCAATGGTATCCCGAAGGTGCGCGCATAACGACAATGCTTGGCGCGCAAATACTTTTCTATCCGACTGCAATCGGCTGGCATCCCTCTGAAAAAGCAGGGTTCGGCGAGGCGCAGGTCGATGCGTGGAGGATTGCTCAGCGTGCGCACGCTATCGCCAATGGTGTATTCGTCGCTGCACCCAACAGAGTTGGCTTCGAACCCGAGGCAGGCACCGACGGTCTCGAGTTTTTCGGGCAGTCGTTTATTTGCGATCCGTTTGGTCGCTATCTCGCCCAGGCAGGCACCGAACCCGAAATTCTAGTCGCCGAGTGCGACCTTGATCTCATCGAGGAAACGCGCCGCAACTGGCCGTTCTTGCGCGATCGACGCGTCGATGCCTACGGACCAATGACGCAAAGATGGCTCGCGGACGCGCGATAGTAGCCAATCGTGAAGCTTCGCCGGCGGTGCTAATGCCGGCGGAGTGGGAGCGTCACGAAGCTACGTGGATTGCGTGGCCACATCACGAACCCGATTGGCCGGGCAAGATCGCGGTCATCCCCTGGGTCTATGCGGAGATCGTGCGGGCGCTTTCCGAATTCGAACGTGTTGAGATTCTATGCCAAAATGAAGCGGTAAAGGCCGATGCAGAGGAGACCTTCGCGCTGCACGGAGCCAATCTCAAGAACGTTCGTCTGCACATTCAGCCCACCGACCGCGTCTGGCTGCGCGACTCGGGCCCGACGGGGGTGCACAACTCGAATGGCGGCGTGACGCTGGTTAACTGGGATTTCAACGCGTGGAGCAAGTACGACAACTTTGCGCTCGACCAGAAGGTTCCAGCCGCAGTCGAACGTATTACCGGCCTTCCGGTCATTCAAGCGAAGCGCCCGGACAATGGCGAACCTCTGGTTTTGGAAGGCGGTGGAATAGAGACCGACGGCACGGGCACGATGCTGGTGACCGAAGAATGGCTGCTTTCGGACGTTCAGGTTCGCAACCCAGGTCTCGGACGCGCCGAATATGAGAGTGCGTTTGCCGAGTATCTTGGCATCAAACGCACGATCTGGCTGGGCGAGGGGTGCGTTGGGGATGACACTCACGGCCACGTCGACGACGTGGCCCGCTTTGTCGCGCCAGGTGTAATAGTACTGGCACACGAACAAGACCCAGCCGACGAGAACCATGCCCGATCTCTCGACAACCTTCGGAGGCTGCGCAGCAGCACCGACGCACTGGGCAACATGTTGCGCGTGGAAACGCTTCCATTTCCCCGCCCCGTCGTCATGGACGGAGTGCGTCTTCCCGCCAGCTACGCAAACTTTTTCATCGGCAATGGTGTTGTTCTCGTACCCACATTCAACGATGCAAACGATCGCATCGCGCTCAATGTGATGGCGGATCTGATGCCGAAGCACAAAGTCATAGGAATTCACGCCGTCGATCTGGTATGGGGGCTCGGAACGCTGCACTGTCTGACGCAGCAGCAGCCTGCCGTGCGAGCCGCGAACACCTCACTTCTCTCGCAGTAACCGCATTCAAAATGACAATACCTCCCGAACCTGTCGAAAACGGAGACGCGGAGCCTTCCGTGCCGGAGCCGTACACGCCACCCTGGACGATTCGCCCCAGCGTAAACGGCGACCTTTCTGATGAGAAGCTCGCCCTTTTTATCGGGCCAAGATGGGAAACCTATAAGCGAAAGTTGGCGGTTTTCCGCGAAGATCCTGGGTTCGTACCCACATGGAACTGGGCGGCGGCGCTCACCTGCCCGGTGTGGTTTCTCTACCGAAAGCTTTTCCTCGCGTTCGCCGCGTTTTTCATCCTTCCTAATCTCGCTTTTCTTGGCTTGACTGGCACGGATCTCCAGCTGACTCCTGCGGCCGCCTTGCAACCCGAAAATGCGTGGCTGGTGTATACAAAGGCAGGGGTATTCATCTCCACAGTCATCGCTGCCGGAGGTACAGCCAACTGGCTGCTCTTTCGCCGAGCCAGAGCTGCAATCCGGCTGGTTAGTGCCCAGAAGATGCCTGCGCCCCAGGCGGCAACATTGCTGGGGCGAGTGGGGGGCGTAAGTCGCACCGGCCCCTGGCTGTTTGTCGCTTTGTCACTGGTGGTAATTCTTGCAACTCTACGCGCATAGCGCCGTATTTGTAGACATGCGCGGCCGCCGGGGCAGCTTTAGTGACGCGAAGTGCATCCTCGCTGTTGTACTACAATGACTGACGCGGAGTTGGTCGCCAGGACGCGCGAGGGCGATACCGAGGCTTTTAGTGCTCTGGTGTCGAGGTACTACGACAAGTGCTGGCGTTTCGCTTATCACATGATGGGAGAGAGGGCGGATTCGGATGACGTTGTTCAGGAAGCTTTTTTGCGCGCCTATCTCGCTATCGGTCGGTACGACGAGCGTGATCAGTTTCGTGGCTGGCTCTTTCGCATTCTGACCAACCAATGTCGCAACGCCATCACCTCCCGCGGCCGACGCACACGTCGGTTCGTTCAGGACGAAATCGCCATTGAAACAGCTCGGGCGCCGCATGTCGGCCTTCAGTTTGGCGTCGAAGATGTCGCACTCAAACGCGCCCTCGCACAACTTGACGTCGCTCAGAGGGAGGCACTGCTGCTCAAGTACGCTGAGGGTCTCGAATACTCGGAGATGTCGGCAATGACTGGCGTGGGCGAGTCGGCGCTAAAAATGCGGGTCAAGCGTGGCAGCGAGCGGCTACGTGCGCTGCTCGACGCCAATAGTGAGGTCAGCAATGGCTGAAGGTGACAACGTGCTTCATTTTTCCCCGCGCATTAGCGAGGATGACAACGAGCTCAAGCAGCGCATTCTGACGTCTTATTCGTCGGTTCCTCCTTTTTCACAGGCGGACGTCGAGCGCTGTATCACCTCTGTTTTAGCGCAAGCGGGCGAAGTTCATGGCGAACGCCCCCGGAACTGGAAATCGCATATTCCTCGGCAGCGCTGGTGGTGGGGAGCAGCTGCTGCGGCCGTGGTTGTTGCGGTCACCATGCGTCCGTGGCGGGTGGCTGAGTTTACCCGAGGTGCGGAAACGGCGTTCGCTGTCACTGAAGGTCCCCGCGTGGCGCTGGCCGAAGCTCAGGGCACTATCACTCAGCTTAAGGGCGAGGATGCTGTAAGGTTCGATCTGCGTCTTCCCGGCTCGAGAGCTGACGTCGCTCTGGACGTTGCACTCGTGGGAGACTTCAACGGCTGGGACGAGCGCGCAACCCCGATGCTCCGCCGCAAGGGCGATGGCACCTGGAGCGCGGAAGTAGAGCTTGCCCCTGGTCGCCACGTATACGCGTTCGTTGTAAATGGAGAGAGCTGGCTTGTTGATCCGCTTGCTCCTCAGGTACCCGACGCCGGGTACGGGCCGGCGAACGCCGTGATGGTCGAAGGATCCCGATAATGCGCCGCAAGCTAGTGGGCAGTTTGCTCTGCTTCGCTATGGGCGGTCTTACCGGTGGCGCGCTCAGCGCCGCCGAGCCTGTAACGGGTCTCTTGTGGTCCGGTCAGTTCGGTTCAGCGCTGGTTTGGGCGGCACAGCCAGCGCAGGTACATTTTGACGCGGCGCGGTTCGATACGCTGACGGCGCGTGTTCTAAGCGATATCTTCGACAGCGCAGCAGCTCGGGGCATTCCGACCGCCCCGCTCGTGGATCGGGCCCTCGAAGGGGCAGCCCGAAAAGTGAGCGGTGCCAGGATCCTGAACGCCGTCCGCGAACTCTCCCTCGCTCTTAGCGATGCACGGGAAGCACTCGGTGCGGAGTCGACGCTCGATGAACTCAAGGCTGGAGCCAGTGCGCTTCGGGCTGGTATCGATGAAAGCACCCTGCGAAGCGTCCGTGCGTCCCGGCCAGGACGCACGATTGAGCTGCCTCTCGTGGTACTTACCGACATTGTTGGCAGAGGGGTGCCCGGACATGAGGCGAGAGACGCAGTTACCCGGATAATGCGCATCCCTCAGAATGCCGACGAGGCGCTGATGGGGCTCCAGTCAACCGTTGCCAAGAACTCGCTTCGCGGCCCCGGTATGGCCCTGCAGGCACTAAACCGTTACGTTAAGGGTACGGTTTCGGGAGGCCCTCCGCCGTCCACACCTGTGACGACGGATCGCAAACCGATCCGCCCACCGCCACCGTGACGCAAACTCCACGCTCGTCTTGCAGGTCGCCCAACGCTTTTGCCGGGACGCCAGTGATGTCCCGAGCTTTGGCGTTTGCTATTTTTACAGGCACTACTGCCGTCTTCACAGCTCCGGACCGCGCCGAGGCACAAAGCGGCCAATCGCCGGTTGCACCTGCTGCTACCATAGGGCCGGTAACTGACGCGCAAACTCTGTCCGTACTGGGCTTGGCGTCACTGCCGGACGGCAACCATTTCGCTCAGCACAATGAGCTCTGGCTCGGCGCCACACAGCCACTTGGCCAGCTTGGAAGGGTTAAGCTCGCGGCCATCGGAAGTGGCAATGTGCGAGTTCGCGATGCTGTGGGTGACAACAGTGCGTTGGAAGGTACGGTGGCCATGCGAGCGAGAGTTCGATTCGGCTCTATGCGCACCTGGGGCGCCGTGTCTTATGGTCACGCCAACATTTCGAGCGTTTCCGGTGGCGGGCTGCTTCCAGGCTTAACATCGCTTGCCAACGTGGGTCTCGACGCAGCTCGAGCCGATACCACTGTATCCAATCGGGTTGACATCGGCAACATCGGGCGGGCCGAAGCGGGAATGTTCACGAATGTTTCCGGTGTGGAATTGTCCTTCGGATTCTCGGTAGAACGTGCCACCAGGGTTACGACGCAGACTCTTACGATCGATACCGATGACGGTGGACCGCCTGCGCTTGCAGGCGCCGATCGCAATATCACCGTTCGCACCATACGTGGCTTGCAGAGACGGGACATCGCTACCGGCATTGCGGCGATGGGCTTCAACACCGGCTCGGCGTCGTGGCTTGTTTCTGTTACCGCGCCTGTCGCAAGCTGGATCACGAACGACGCGCTGTCGCCCAAGCCAATTGCGCCGCCCACTGTTGCCTCGCTGGCGATCGTTCAGCCGCTGGCAACGTGGATTTCTATCGTCGGCTCAGCCAGCACAAGCTCGGCTTCAGTCGGAACGACTGTTCTTCGCGATGACATCGCGGGAAAGCGTAACGCATTTGCCCCTGTCGTGGCACTCGGCTTCAGGATTGCCCGGCTCCCGTTTGGCTCGCGCAACGACGACACGCCGGATGGCATCCTCTCATTCGAAACGCGCACTATAGGCGGCATCGATTCCGCGATGGTAACCCAGACAGCTCCCGAGCGCAACTCCGTTCAGGATGACGGCGACACTCTTCGGGTATTGCTGCTCATCGATGCGCCGAAAGCAGAGTCGGTGGAGTTGATGGGAGATGCCACGCAGTGGGTCGTTACACAAATGCAAAAAAGCAGGAACAGCAATCGGTGGCGCGCCGAACTCAAGCTCACCCCGGGCTTGCATCGAATCACTGTCCGAGCTGATGGCGGTAAATGGATCGCACCGCCCGGTCTTCCGGTCAGCAATGACGACTACGGAAGCCCAGTCGGGATGATCGTGGTGCGAGGAAAACTGTAGAGCGTTAGCGCTCGCCCCGCACCCGGATCACTCCAGAGGTGCTGTCGGAAATTCCCGCTCCGGAAACCACCAGCGTCAGCTGATAATCTCCGCTTGCAACGGGCGGAAAGTTCAACGTAATGCTGCGTCCCGCCTGGCCGTCGGGACGACCATTGTCGGTGTAACGAATGGCCACTGGTTCGATCGCTTTTGAGAGACCGAAGAACCGCCCTATCTTCTGGCCGAAGCTGGCGTCCAGTCGCAGGGCTCGGATGGATATCTGGAGAGGTGCCGACGGCGTCGAAGGTCTGTACGTTTCCCAGTACAGCCCCACTGTTGCTCCCTTCTCCAGCTCCATAGAGCCATAGGCCTGAAGCGCATTCTTTTCCAGCGACGGCGTCAGGCTTGGATCTCCCTTCTGAAGCAACAGGAAATCGGATAATCGCGCATCGGACGGGAGTGGCTCAACCGTGGTACGAACCCGAGCGACACGTTTTCCGCGCTCCCCGTATACCTCGAGGCTGGCAAGGGAGGGTTTCGTGAGCGGCAGCAGGAGCGCACTTGCCGCAGCCGCGCTGTCCCGATGAACCGAGCGAGGTGGGGCGGAGTCGAGAGCATCGAACACCAGGGTGGACGTATACGGAGCACGTCCCATTTCCAGTTCGCGAACCAGTCGGTAGGCGCCTGCCACGAGGGTGGAATCTCCCCGTCGAAAACGTGCGAACTGATGCGGAACAGTGCCGAATCCTGAAGCATAGCGTGGCGAATATCGCATTCGCGCCTTCTTTCTATTCAGATCCCAATCACCGTCGGTTGCTCCAACAGGCGAAGCCAGCACCTTTGGATCGGGCATGAAGTCGTAGCTCGGCGTTGGTTCATGACCAATCACAGACGGCGGTCTTGGATCTGCCACGCCTCCGTTCTGAACCGACCATGCCGTCGGCCATCCAAAGCGAACCTGCGACTCGAGCAGATCGTCGCCCCACTGGAGGTCGTACGGGATTCGCCCGAGCGAGTGTATACGGGACATCGTGCGGCGAGCATAACCTTCGTTCTGGAGGTCGTTTGCCGGAAGCATCCAGAGCGGCTGCGCCAGACGGAGAATTCTCGTGTTCTCAGTATCTCGCGAGGGACCGCATCGATGTTGCGCATACGACGAGCGTTCCGATGCTTCGAGCCACCACGAAAAATCAGTCCAGGTACATCGCTGGGATTCCGGCATTGCCTTGAGCGCGCGATCGAACGCCTGCGAGGATTTCAGGTGTTCGTTATCGTTGTGCAATGCCAACCCCTGGAGTGCGGCGCACCACCACGCCGTACCGGAGCATTCGCGGGCAGCAATAATTGCGCTGTCTCTTTTTTCCGCCTCGATGAGATAGCGTACTCGCATACCGTTCGCCCAGTCGTCCGACGGATCTGCCTCGTGGGCCCGATTGAGCACTGCAATAAGCTGATCACGTTCTATCTTCGCGTCCGTCCGTTCGGCAGGTGGAGGAACGTCGCCGTTGTTGTTCCAATAGCAGATTCGTCCCATCTCGACTTCGCACGTCGCGTCGGCACCACCGTTGTAAAAACGAAGACCTACTCGATGATTTCTTTCGAAGGAGTCCTGGGCTGACCGGGCCTGAGCTGACAGCGCTCCAAGCGGACGACCGCTTCCTCTGAGAGGATCGGAGCTGCTACGACCACTGATGGTCGTTCTGACCGTCGTGTCCGCGACCGTCGAATCACCAGCACCCGACGTCTGCGCATATATGGGTGCGGGAAAAGCTAGTGCTAAAACTGCCGCACTGAGAAATGCGACCGGTCGGTACAACGAGGTTGTAAACAACAAATAGTCTCCGGAAGGCCGCACAGTTGATGCGGGTCGAACGACAGCGCGCCGCGAAGGTAAATTCCCGCGCGGCGCGAAACCATGGCGAAGACGTATTCTCTCAGCTCAGAAAGAAAATCTTACTCCCGCCGTCAACGCCCAGTTATGGGTCAGTTTGCTGTCGGTGTTGAACCCGATTGCTTCTTTTGAATCAAACTTTCCAATCCAGTCCTTGGCCTGAACTCGCAATCCGAATCCGCCAGTCACGCCGACATCAATTCCTACCCCGGCTGAATATGCAAGGTTCGTTGCACGTGTGGACAGAGCGCCTTTTTTGATTTCGTTGGTTATGCCGCCAATTCCGGCTTGGAGAAACGGTGCAATTCCCGTCGCTCGAGTGTTCAGACCTCCCAGCTCTACCCCTGCGTCGTACAGATACGATGTCGCTTTGCCAAGGTTGATGCCGCCGATGATGGGAAGTCCGACGCGAAGATCCCCGCTTGCGTACGCGGCGCTTCCCGTGAGCGCCACTCGGTGTGCAATTGGAAGACTCCCCGCAAGGCCAAGCATCGGAGCGTTGCTGGCGGAAATGTTCGTGCCGAGTGGCCCTTCGTACCAGTTGCCCGTCACGAGATAGCCAGCGTAAGGAGTAATCGATGCGCCGTTACCCGACTGTGCCTGCAGGGCGACGGGCGCGACGAGAAGCGATGCAAGACCAGCTGCTGCGAACAAACGAGTAATGCGCATTAAAGCTCCTGAAAGAGACAGTCATGCTCATTGCAGACGCTGCACCACAGTCGGGGAGGGTGAGCTGCGGGCGTAAGTGTGCTGCTGGCAACCTGTTACGAAATCACTTGTATAGTGGCGCCAGCAAGCTGTCCAACAATCGGGACAGGCCACTGTCCATCGCGGACGACGCGCAATATTTAGGCAGTCTTGGTGCGAA
>JBBSTN010000083.1:0-10599 GCA_038235845.1 Gemmatimonadales bacterium
CCGATCGAGACGCAGAGTGTGATGTGGCTATTGCGCGCCGGTCATATGCAGATCAGTAAAGCTCGCATTATCGATACGTTCGGACAGTTTTGCGACGTTGCATCGTCAAGACTAGATCGGATAATTGTTGCAGAAGATATGAAGTCGAGCGCGGCAACGACCATGTTGCTAATGCCGCCGCGTGTGCAGGAATCGACTCGATTGATGTTTCGCCTTCTCGACCCCGCGGACAACGGCCGCGAAGCGACACGTGATCGTTCACCCGTCTGTGGATGGGTAGTGCCAGATCATCTCGACGAAGCGCTGGAAATATTCGACGCGTCCGGCGTTTCACTTGGACAGATGCAACCGGCGGACGACGGGCGCACTCTTGAATGGCAGGGTGTTCCAGGTCAACAGGCTCCACTGGGTTCACCGCCCGACATTTCATCTCCACAAACTGCGGGTTTTGTGAACGGTCTTTTGCAGTGGGCGCTCAGGGATCCGGAACTGGCGAGTGGACCTAATCCACCAGGCGAAACGGCGCTTGGTGCGTTGTTGCGTATGATCGACGCGACACTGTGGACGAACGACCCGGTGGGGCGATCGGGAAATGAACATCTGTCCGTGATCATTGGCCATCCGCTCGCGCTCGTGCGGGCGGAGTTGCGGCTCGAGGTGCAGAGTGGGGACGATGAACGAGCCTTGTACGAGGCCGTTCGAGCGGAACTCGAGCGAACACCACTTTCGGTACGACTTGGCGAGCTTCTTGTGCTTGACGATGGGTTGATGGGTTATTTCATCAACGACGATTACTCTCGCTTCTATCCGGTGCACGAATCGCTCGCCAAACAGGCACGTCCCTCCGGGCCGAATCAGGGTTTCCTCGGTTCGGCGGCGGTAACGCCGGACATGTCGCCCGTACCGGTTGAACATCCTTATATCGATCGTGCGCCACTGGTGAGCATTCGCCCGGGTCAGAGTGTGGTGCTGACGCTTCTTGTTGATCCCCGCGGCGCCGTACACGCAACAAGTGGAATCGTACCGCGCAAGAAGATCGAGTTAATGCGTGAACATATAGCACCCGCTCTCGATGCGATGGCGCTGACATTTCGCGTGGGGCCGGTGCTGGTAGATCCGGATACCATTCGAATGCCCGTACCTGCGGAGATAAAAGGTGGATGGAGCTGGGTTCGAAAGGTGAATGTTACAACCTGGCAGGAAGATCCAGTGGTGAAGGCAACACAGGACGCCTTGCTTCCAGACGTACCTGCGCTGCTAAGCGAAGGTTGGCTTAAGGTCTCCGGCGCACTCAAGACATAGCATATGCGGCTATGGGCAACGACCAACAAATGCGACACATGCGATACATGCGATACATGCGATACATGCGATACATGCGATGCATGCGATACATGCGATGCATGCGATACATGATCACTTGACGAGGAGTCTGTAGATGTTGCTGCCTACGGTAGTGCTTGAGGCTTCGATGACGGTCACCGAAGCGAGGGCGCGACTTGCGCGCTACGGATTCTGGAACGATCCGCACGCTTCGGGAACTCGCGAGTGGCTGGAGGAGAGTGCAGCCCGGATCAAGGGTGATTTTCTTGAGGTTGCGGAGCGGCTGCAACGCGATCCCGACGACACTCAGGTCGCGCTCCGGCGTCAGTGGCGAACACAGATACTCTGGTACAGCAGGTGGTCTGTCCGCGATCTCCTCACCGTGTGGCTGGTGGAGAACGACGATTTAGCCCTCATCGATTTGTTCAGCCTTCACGAGCCCGACAGTCACATGCCCCTGCAGGTTGATGAAAATGGCGCGATACCATCGGACGAAGGCGTCGTGCTTCTAGGTGATCGCCCTGTCGGAGTAAACAGAACCGAACTGATGATGGGCGTCGACGACGATGCCGCCGCGACGAGTGGCGGCGCGTCGACGATGCCCTCTCCGGCTTCTGCCGGCGGCGGCGGTGCAAGTCGCGGCGGCGGCGGTGGAGGAGGCGGATCGATCGGCGGCATCGCGGGCTTCGGAACGCCCAGGCCTCCGTCTTCATCACCGCCGGCGCCATCGCCAGCAGGGTCGGCGCCAACCGGCAGTGACGGCGCGGGACATAGCGGAGCACATGCAGTTCCCAAACCGGCCGCACCCACCATAGTTCGCGCCTGGCCTCGCATGGATGCGCCCGACTATGTGCCAGCGAACAAAGAGTTCAAGCTCACGGTAGGTCTCGGAAAGGCACGGCAGAAAAACGTTGTGGGTGCCGAGGTTCGCGTTGAAATACCAGCCGGGTCGGAGCATGTAGACGTTGACATCGAGCTTATCGCCGATGGTCTCGACGCAAAAAATGGATGGTCGCAATCGCTACGTGTGCTGGCTGCCAATCCGACCGCGAACTCGGTTTCGTTCGTGCTGGTGGGACACGAGCCTGACGGCCCTGAACCATTTCATCTCACCACGCTCGAAGTCAGGTATGTGCTGAAAGGCACTATCTGTGGGACTTCATCTCGGCCTCTCGTTATTGGCGCGTCAAATCAAGCCATCCTCTCGGAAAACTCCGACAAGTTTGGAACGTCGTGGAGCGACACTCCCGCAGTTGCAACGCCGATCGTGCTTCAAGCGGAAACGAATCCCGCCGATCTGACGATCGAGATTGCAAAGCCCAATGGAAACTCTGCGAACGGCACCTATCAGTGCAAGCTGTTTTCGCCGCATCCGCTGCCAGATGGAGCCGGCCCATTCATGCTTGATCTTGGACAGGACTCGCGAACTTTTTCGCAGGCAGTGGTGCGCGAAATTCGTAATTACGCGGGCGATCCACTTGTCGAAAACATGTTGCGCGCGTGGGGAGACGTGATTGGTGGAAAGCTTCCGGTCGAAGCGAGAAATGCCATTCGTGCGATTGCAAAGCTCACTCATCCGAAGCCGCCCGCCGTGCTGCTGGTGTCCGCCGATCCCTATGTTCCGTGGGAGCTGGCGTTGCTAGACCCGCCAATCGACAGCACCAGGCCCCCGTACCTTGGCGCTCAGGTTGTGCTGGGCCGATGGTTACGAGACTCGCAACCTTCAGACGGACACTCGACGTCCAATTCTTCGGCTACCGGTCTGGACTCGATGGGAGGCGCACCATCGACTTCTGTCGAAGCGCCACCGCCGCGCCCACCTGCCCAGCCCCCGTCGACGTTGGGCGTCAAACACATGGCGGTTATGGCGGGCATGTATCAGGCGAGTTCCGGGTTGCGCAATTTGCCTGAAGCGGAGAGTGAAGCGACTTCAATTGCGGGTACATATGACGCCGTGCAGCTCGCAGCGACAACGGCGGATGTAAGACGACTGCTCAATGCAGACCTGTCATACAAGTTCCAGCAAATTGGGGGAGTCGAAGCAATCCACTTTGCTGGGCACGGAGATGTCGACCCCTCCGTTGCCGACGGTTCGATGCTGATGCTGAGCGATTCCCGTCCGCTACCGTCCATTCTCTTTCGGAGCGCAAAGTATGGTGGAAAACAGCAGCCGTTCTTTTTTCTGAATGCTTGCATGATCGGTATTGGCGGAGAGCTTCTGGGCGATATGGGTGGCTTTCCAGGCAATTGTCTTCGCGGCGGCTTTGGTGGCGTGCTCGGCGCGCTTTGGGAAGTGGATGACACCGTAGCCCACAACTTTGCGGTGGCATTCTGGAAGCGAGCTTTGCCGACGGATAGCGACACCAGGCCCGAGGAGGTTGGTGAGATACTGCGCGATCTCCGAAAACATTTCGACGCCACGGCGGATATTCCCGTTCACACATGGTTGGCGTATGTGTACTACGGTCACCCGCGGTTGACACTCCATCGTGTTTAAAAACTTGAAGTCCACCAGACAAATTTGCGGAGCTATTCAATGCCACAATTGAATGGATCGTCTCAACCTGTAAGCCTCGGGCAGGGATATTCGATCCGTGCTCCCGGAGTTCGTGGCAATGCGGAAATGAGCTCGTCGGGCCCAGCGGGAACGGGTCGCTCCCGCTCCGCTACGATAGAAGACGGCACTGCGGAACTCGACGCCGCGCTTGCGGCAACCAACGTTACCGAAGTTCGACAAATCGAACTCACCGTTCAACCCGCTGTGGGAGCCGTCGTGACGGGCGGCGCGCGTCTGCGTAGTATGGACGGCCAACAGGATGTCGTGGAGCTAGCCGTTCCCGATCTTGGCCCCGAGAATGGTCAGCTCGTGCTTTCATGCGACGAAAGCGGTGTGCTTACATGGCATTTGCCAATCGAGGAACCGGGCGATGTTCAAGCCCGGGGTACCCGAGGAAGTGGCAGCGTAAAACGGTTCCTCATTCCCGCCACAGTCGTTAGGCCGGCTCCAGAAGGAGATACCGCCAATCGCGGCATTCTTGGTGCCATTGGCCGAAAGATTCTCAAGGTTCTGATTTATCCAATAACAGACCCGGTCATTGGAAAGCTTACCGACTTTTTTGCCGGTAAATGGGAGACGCGCAACCGGCCATATGGGCTGCGTGATTTCGCCCCTGATAATTTCCGGGATGCGGGCAACCATTCGCTGGCTACTTCCGATTGGGATCGGCTGAAAGCGGGACGTGCTCTAATGTTTGTGCATGGCACGTTCAGCACGGCGCACGGAGCATTCAATGCCATACCCGATGCGATATTTTCGAAATTGCATGCGCGATACGATGGCAGGGTCTTCGCGTTCAATCACTTCTCGCTGTCACACGACCCCGAAGAGAATATTAAATGGCTATTGGCGAACAGCCCCGACGTTGGGATGGAAGTCGACATCATCTGTCATAGTCGTGGCGGTCTGGTGGCGCGAACTCTCGCGGAGCATCCGGCGCTGATGAATCTTGGCCGGGATAAGATGGGAGTAAAAAAGATTGTATTTGTTGGCGTGCCAAATGCAGGCACGCCCTTGGCCGACGCCGACCACATGGTGCAGATGCTAGACCGCCTCACGACGGCGCTCAACCTTTTTCCAACCGGCCCGGTAACCGAAACACTCGAGGCAATCATCACGGCGGTGAAGGTGTTTGCGCACGGCGGGCTTAAAGGCCTTGACGGGCTTGCAGCTATGCAGCCGGGTGGAAAGTTTCTTTCCATGCTCAATGCTGGTATTGCAACAAACGGCGGGAATGGTTCTGCAACGGTCGCCGCTGGCGCGCAGTATTTCGCGATTGGCGCCGACTACGAACCAGCGAACGACGGTCTGAAAGCATTGTTGCGTGGGACAGTGGCCAACGCAGTTCTCGATCGGGTGTTTCAGGACGTTGCGAACGACCTTGTCGTACCGGAGCCAGGAGTGTTTGGTGTAGACGATTGTCCCACATTCCCCATCCATGACGACCGACTGCTTCGCATTCCTGGCAGCGAGGGAGTCATTCACACGACACTTTTTGGCTATGAAAAGACCGGCAGCAAAATGCTGGAGTGGCTGGCTGCGGACTGAGGGGTTCTGAAGCATACTTCCTGATGACCGACTTTCTAGACAGGCTTCACGCGCGCGCCCGATCGTGGCCTCCGCTTTACAGGCTGGCGATAATAACGCGCATATTGCTGGCGATCGCATTCATTCCGACGGGAATGGTGAAGCTGATGGGCGAGCGTTTTACTGTGCTGTCACTCGACGATCCCGTGGGCTTTTTTTTCGAAGCAATGTATCGGAGTGGTTTCTAACCGTCATCACCCTTTCCGTAGGCTTCCAAGGCACATCGTATATCACCGCGATGATGTTAGTGGCGTCGCTCTTCCTGTTGTGTTGGGACTGGAATCGATTGCGTGCGATAGTGTTCGAGCCAACCCAGCGTCCGGTGGCTTTACCTGCTCCCACGCCGTTGATCGAGAAGAGCGGCTATGTGGTGGGAACGGTCGCTGCCCTCGTGGTTTCCTTTGCCACTCGAGGCCTGGCACCGATGAGCGCACTGTTACCGATGCTGGGAGTAGGTTTGGTGGCTGTAGTTTTGGTGCTGGTGGGTTGGATGCAGACGGTTCGGCGCTAGCAGTCCAGTTGAAGCTGCGCTGTACGGGTGTGCATGTGTCTCAATCCATGCTTTATTCACAAGCTAAAGCTAAAGCTCCCTGGTGACGTCACCCCTGCTGCGTCCAGCGCCATCCACGTCCTGGGGCCAACGATTCCGTCGGCGACCATGCCACGTAGCCGCTGAAACTCCCTGATGGCCGCTTCGGTTTTCGGCCCGTAATCTCCGTCGACTCGAACACCAAGTTTTCGCTGCATCTCTTCCACAAACACACCCCTGTCTCCGCGACGCAATGTCGGCCGCGCAGTTGCTGTCGGTTCAGTATGCGGGATGAGAACCGGAGGCGGCGCAGTGCCCGCCATGATTGCATGCACCGCAGTTCGGAACCCAATCATATCCATCCCAACATCGCTCTTGCGGCCAGGCGGACGCGCATACTCCTTATGCGCGCAACACGCATCCGCGCGCAGACCGACATGCGAAAGTATGGCTGCAACGCCGCGATGATACGCATCGATCTGCGCCGCCGGCCATGGAAAATCGTTTGACCCGCCCGTATTCTCGGCTTCAATACCTATAAAGTTGGAATTGCCGTTGACCGCACCGTTCCATATTCCCGCTCCAGCATGGTTGCTACGCCCGGCAGCGATCACGTAGAAGGTGCCATCCCGGCCGAGCCCCAGCTGCGATAACGGGCCGGACAGCGCTGACACACCGGGCGCAGCCGGGCGACCGTCTCGCAGAAGATTGAGAGTAGGCATATTCCCGTTGCGCGACCCGGCAGTGTGATGGCAGATCACGCCGAGTATCGGCCCCATCTCCGCTCGTCCGCGGGTCTCCCATCCCGGCACGGTTGCCACCTTCAATCCCGCCGACTTGAGAACGTGCGGCAACCATATCAACGAGAAAGTCATATCAGGCAACACCTCCTTCTGCTGGCGGCAACTCTTCGTCGGCCGTCACAGGTACGCCGGAATCTGCGGCTGAATGTGAATGCTCACCACTCATGTCCACGTCACATCCGTCTATACTGCTGCTAGCGTCACGAGGAGTCGAAGCGACTGCTGCACGTGGAACCCAGGTAGACCTTTGCTCTTCGGTATGAAGTTCGATGGTGCGAATTCCGTTCGGAGAACCCTTGGCATCGTTGGAGGTTTGACGGTCCTCCGACGATTCCTCCCTGCTCTTTTCGTGCGGTTTGACAGTGGAGCGGATAACCATGAACTTGTTCAACAAATCAAACCAGAACGGTGCGCCAATCGTCGCTGCAAGCGCAGTAATCAGCCAGCCGACAAGTATCTCGTACAGGGGCGGGCGACTACGAGCAATCATGCTCTGCGAGGAGCCGACAGAGCCAGGTGCGCCGTTGAATGCATTAGCTGCAGTGAGCCCGCGAAGTGGCCAACCGATGGGCAACTTCAAATCATCCAGCTCCGAGAGAGCCCGGGTGTACCCCTGTGACAGGAAGGCCGAATCGTTCACTGCCCTTTCAGCACTCGCAACGACCGCTGCGCGTGCGGCATGGTCGTGATAAAAGAATCGTGAAATCGTAATGGTATCGACGTTGAGTCCAACCGCGACTGCAAGACCTATCCAGAAGATGATCCACGAAGTCGACCGTTTGTACCATCCGGACACACGATCCATTCCGCTTTCAAACCACGCCTCGATAGACAATCGCGCGCGAACTATGTCGCCGTTAGCAGACTCGATCGCCGTAAGGAGCACCCGCTGCACTGCTGGGTTACCGAGGTTTCGGATATTCAGTCGCATCGATTCGAGCGTGAACGGCGGGCCGTCGGGGTCGCCCGACACGTCGTCGGTAAGCGTTCCCCGTGCTGCGATGTCCATGACTGCCAGCGCAAAGTTTCGCGCCGGAATGTAGGACGGCAAATTTCTGCCAGTCAGAAATATCGGCGCCTTATCGGTCGCTTCCCGAGGCTCGTAGGTCGTGGAATACAGACTGTAGATGAGCGGGTGAGCGTACATCGCGCGCGCGAGCCCGTCCGGAAGGGCTTGGCGGTCATGTAGTAGCTCCCGAATCCCCCGTTCGAGGTATGCGGCCCGGGTCTTGAGCTTCGCTTCCAGAACCTCGCGAACTGCGGATGCAATGATGCTTACAAGGAGGAAGACGAAGACGACGCCGATTGCAACTTCAAGCATGTCAGATCCAAACATGCCTTGTAGTAGCTCCGCCGGTCGCAGTCGTCAAGAACAGCGCTGACAACTGGCGCGAGAACAGAATTTTCGGTACAATCGCTGCAATGCCAAAACTCTTGTTTCTGGTTCACGGAATGGGCAGGTTCGAGCCCTCGTGGGCCAAAGACGTAACTGCGCGATTGATGGCGCTGCCGGCTGACAACGGCTATCGCTTCTTCCACGACGCGGGCGGACTGGGCAAACTCGTGTCGATCGTACCGATTCGATACGACGATGTGTTCTCGCGGCATGCCGACAGTTGGGGTCGGAGTGCTGCAGAACTCGAGCAGGCATCGTCCAAGCTGGGGGTTGGAATTCCACGCATCTTTGGCTGGCTCCAGAAGGCATCTGAAACCGAGAAGAACTTCTTCTGGACGCACGTACTCGACATCCTTCTCTATCGCTTTTTCCCAATCGTGACGGCGGAGGTTCGCCTGCGTTTGCAGCACCAGATTGCCGAAGTGCTGCTGCGCGCTCAACAGGACGGCGAACTGGCCGAAGTTTCTGTGCTATCTCATTCTCTGGGCACGGCGGTTACTCACGACGCGCTCGCGTTGCTTGGATCGCGTCCGCTGGATACCGACGCCGGCCCGAACCACGCCTGGATGGCCGACAACTTCAAGTTCGCAAATATTTTCATGTGCGCAAATGTGAGTCGTGCACTGGAGACAGACCAGAAGGTTTATGACTCGGTTGTTCATCCGAGCACCGGTGGCGTTGGCCCGGCGTATACCGAAGCGTATTACAGTTTTCATCACTGTCTTGACCCCTTTCCTCTAGTGAAACCGTTCGCGCCTGATGGGTGGGGAGAGAATTACATATCGATCGAGGATTGCAGGAAGATTCTCGAGTTCGATGTGCATGCATTGACGGTGTGCCTTGAGGATCCCCGAGTGCATGTGCCACTGCTGCGGGGAATGTTTGGAATGTTCAGTGTGACGGACGCGGAGTTCGAGGCAGCAAAGCAGCGTTACGATGCGTTGCCTGGTCCAGCCTGCGTAGAAGTCTTGAATTCATTCAGAGTTCAAGCTGAAGCGCTCGTTACGCTCGCCCGTCAGGGCGGCGATGTGGAGGCGATGATCATTGAGGGAACGAAGTTTTTGTCGACTGTGAAGGCGGCGACAGATGCATGCGGTTGATGCGTGCGGTTGATGCGCGTGGTTAGGCGGATGGTTCAGCGCGCGGTTAGCGCCCACCTTCTGGCGTTCACGATCTGCGTGACGTTGTCTCCCCAGCGCTTGCACGCCCAGGGTGCAGTCGACCGTGACTGCGAGCAAACTTTGGTGCGCGGCATCACTCCGTCGACGCTTTCATCGCCGTGGCGCGACCGGCACCCCGATGTCGCTTACGAAAACATGAAATCGCGAATGGCAAACGACGAGTGGTTGGTACTCGTCGATTCGATTGCTCTCGGCGTAGAGAACGACAGCAGCCTCGCGGAACCGCAACGCGTTCACCTTGCGGCCAACGTTCGTCGTTTGCGGGATGAACTAGCGTTCGTGGATGCGGGGCCCAACAGTGATGTTCTGCGCCGTACCGCGCAAAACATCAGTCTTGGCCGCTTTCGCATCGAGGCGAGTAGAGTTCGCCCCGGAGTCTATTTCCTGTTCCGGGGAACAGCCGACTCCGTCGTCGTCGATTCCACTCTTTCCACTGACACTCGCCGAGCTGTCTGCTGGCGTGCGATCGCGGTTGCCCGAATGCTCACGGCTTACGGCGCACTTGCACGCACCGATGCGACGGCACGTTTGCGCGAAGCTTCCACTCGGTGGGACAACTACGGCAACAAGGGTTACTCGCAGTTTCCCTGGGAACTTGCATTGAACAGCGCCGGTTTTAGCCGCAGCTCGGTCGATCCACCAAAATCACAGCTGATATTTCTGCACCCGTCGCTAGGAGTGGAACTTCTCGCGCCGAGCATTTCACAGCTGGATAAGACCCGGCGTGTCAACACAATTGCCATCGAACCGTTCGGATATATTCGTTATACCGATTCACGCGCATTGTACTACGGGCTTTCGGCTGTTGTGAGCTTGCCGGGTGACCGGAGCGCCGGCCTGGGTGCAATCGCGCATGTTGGACAGTACGTAAAGCTTGGCTACATCTTCGTACGATCGCCAAGCGAACGCGGTCAGGGTCGGTATGGCCTACTTGTATCAGCCGATTTTTACCAGTTCTTTTCATCGGTGCCGGCACAACTCAGGCAGGCAAAGAGTGCAGCACTCACAAGATTGCGGGGAGCCGAAATCGATCGACTCCCACCCTCATAACTGTCACGTATCTACTCGTAACGGCAGTTAATCAACTGTCACCTGTGCGCTGTCACGAATACACGTTTAACGGCAGTTAACGCACTGTCACGTCTACACTGTCACGTATCCACGTGTGACGGCAGTTTGCTCACAGCTGTCAAAAGTCATACTGCGTCCGACAACGACGAAAA
>JBBSTN010000084.1:0-10577 GCA_038235845.1 Gemmatimonadales bacterium
GGATGCCCCTGACGGACTCCTGTGGTTCTGGATCGGCACGCACGCGGAGTACGATCGCATCGTCGCATAACGATGCTTGCTGCGGACGGGCGATCTGGAAGCTCGCTGCGCTCGCGTTCGTTTGATCGCCCGCTGCAGAAGCCAGCGTTATGCTGCACCGAAGATGAGACTTTCAAAGAGTTCCATGAATCGTCTACCGGCCTTCGGCTTGGCGGTCTCCCTCTCCCTGATCGGATGCCGCGGAGCAAATCCCCGCGCTGATCTAGTCGCGAAACGCGCTGACCGACCATCGCGCATCATCCGTCAAACCCCCAAGAACAGCGCACCATACCGCTTGAGTTTCGCGGATGCTACTTCAAGACTTGGGTGATCGTGCTCCCCACGCGATCCCGCAACGACGCCGAGTATTCACTTTGCAGACGCCGGCGTGCGCTATCAGGTTCGAGTCGCACGCCAGCTGCCGTCAGTGCTGCACTCAGACCCCGCAACTGTGTTGAGTCGCGGAGCATGAAGACACGCATGTGGGTCCACGGCATTGTCGTGTCGTTCACGACGAACGTCGTGACGTCGAGGAATGCGCCCGCGCGCTGCGCTTCGCGATCGATCGGCTCGGCGTGTTCGCGAACGTAGCGCGAATACTCCTCAAACTTCCCCGGGCGCGCGCGCCACAGGTATACCTGCGCGAGTGTTGCGTCCGACGCCGCGGCCCCCGTGGTGACCGAACCGCGTCTCGCTCCGGCGCAGCCGGTCACAAGCAATAGACTCATCGCAAGCCAGGCGCGCGCGATCGTTGTACGAATGTGGGACGGCTGCATTTACAACTCCTCCACGATGGGCGAATGTTGGAGCGAGAACCAGGTTGTCGGCGAGTGCGTGCCCGTGCTCCGGCTTCGACGCTAATACGAGTCGCGTAAATGGGCGGGCTGACGTCCACCAAAGTACTGCACACGGAAGAGGTACGGCAGGTCGTCTTTTCGTGTTTCCGTTGAAGTCGCGCGTTCCTGTCTGCTATCGACACCACCAACTGGAGTTTCCATGCTGCATCGCATGCTACTGTTGTCGCTCGTGCCCGCGGTACTCGCTGCGCAAGCGCAGCCCGTGCCCCAGACGTCGGCAAAGCCCGGCTGGCAATGGACGATGGACTCCGTGCGTACGGTGGTTGGTGCCGTCCGTGCCGGTCGCGACCTGCTGCCTCGTACGTGGCCTGGCGGTGCGAAAGTCGCCGTGCTGCTCTCATTCGACGTGGATAACGAAACCATCGCCATTCGTTACGGCGAGCCCACAGTCGGCGCGCTGTCGCAGGGGCAATACGGTGCCCGTCGAGGCCTCGGACGGATCGTTCGGCTGCTCGATGACAACCATATTCCTGCGACGTTTTTCATCCCGTCGGTGAGTCTGGCACTCACGCCGGGCATGGCGGACACCATCAAGCGAAGCGGCCGACACGAGTTCGGCGTTCACGGCTGGATTCACGAGCTGAACGTGACGCTTCCCGATTCCGTCGAGCGGGCGCTACTCAGCAAAGCGGTCGCTGAGCTCACACAGCTTACCGACGTCAAGCCGACTGGCTACCGTGCACCAAGCTGGAACTTCAGCCCGAACACACTCACGATTCTGCGGGACATGGGGTTCAGGTACGAGAGTTCCCTGATGGCCGACGACCAGCCGTACGAACTATTGCAGAACGGTGAGCCCACAGGCATGGTAGAGCTTCCGGTGGAGTGGATCCTCGACGATGCGCCGCTATTCAGCCCGCAGGGCGAGCGTTACAGCGCGCCACGAGATGTTGCGCGCGTCTGGATGGACGAATTCGACAAGGCGTACGCGGAGGGCGGCACCTTCATTCTCACAATGCATCCGCATGTGTCGGGACATCGCTCACGCATCGTCGCGCTCGAGCTCTTGATTGCGCATATGAAAGCCAAGGGTGCGGGAAAGGTGTGGTTTGCCACCCATGGCGAGACCGCAGAGTATGTCCGGCGTGCCGCCGCACTGGGCGAGCCGCGACGCCGGTAGTACGCCGCCCCCTTGGCTTGGGGCCCACAGAGCACCTGCGGTGCGAGCGCGTAGGTTCGATCGTCGCTCACGGCACGATGGGTAGTGCCACAAGGGTTTCACCCATCGATATCCTTCGACAGATTCTCAGTATCAGGGGATCAAGCAGCGCTACCTCGCCCGTCGAGCATGGGTGTCGCGCTCGTATCTCGGAACAGCAGAACGCCGAGCAGCACGAGCGGCCAACGATTCACTGCGATGCGATCTCGCGGAGGACTGCGTTAGTATGTGCATCGACGCGCAGCAGCAGGGACCATCCCGCGCCGGGGTCCGGGGCATTAGCGTCGTCAGAGTGGATCGCAGCGACGATGCTGCACTTACCGTAGTCACTCGACTCACGATGCTCGAGGCGATAGTCCGCGCGCTGCCACGACTTCGCCTTCGCGAGATACGAAATGACGGAGCCTTCAGCAGGCATCGCAGCCCCGGCCACATAACGACACGCCGCTGCAGACGTCAGACTCCTCACCAGGCTTTGGTGTATGCTGGAGGAGACTTATCTCCTGAGGTCACCGTCATGGACCTTTCTCATGCGATATACATTGATCCAAACACACTCGGCGGTACGCCGGTCTTTGTCGGGACCCGCGTTCCTGTCCAGTCGCTCTTCCACTATCTCGAAGGAGGGGACACGCTGAACGAGTTTCTGCGGCAATTCCCCGCGGTGTCGAAAGAGCAAGCGGCGTTGGACGCTGCTTGCTGCTCGCTGGTGCGCGTTCTTATTGACGAGAATTGATGCGACGGGCCGCATCCGTGTGCGATGTGTTCGTCACGATGGATCGAAATCTCCCGCATCAACAGAATATTCCTGCGCTCTCATTTGGCGTCAGTGTCGTGCTTGCGCATTCGAATCGGCTCATCGACCTCTGACCGCTCGTGCCGGAATTGTTGACCGCCATTCCTATCGCAACTCCCGGGACATGGGTGCGGATCGGTGTCTAACATGTATGTTGCTGCAACATAGGCTGTGGTTCACTCTTTGACGTGGCGTACCTCGACACCGCCGGGGCGAAGTCGTCATTCGGTCGTTGCCGCGACGCAGCGGCCGCGCCGGAAGCCGACGAAATGATTTCGGTGGTTGCCGAGACAAGGCGTCGATCGGACGACAGCGTGCTTGGTCCGTCGCTCAACCTTCGCTGCATACTTATCCATCCCTCCTCCCTCGTCCCATGCCAGACCCCCGAAGGTCAAAGGTCCCGCGTCGTATTTTTCGTCGATTGAGAAGACGTACGGCGAGCCGATCGCGCATTGGATGGATGTGCTGCAGCGGGCCGGGTCACGGAAACACATGGAACTCGTGACCCTCTTGAAGTCGAAGCACGCCATGGGACATGGTCACGCGAACGCGCTCGTCGCAGTCTTTCTCGCCAAGCAGTAGGACGACTTTGGCATTGCTTGCTGCACCCACGTGACCAGCGGTCGACTGTGATGGCCGAACGCGCCCGACAGCTGGGCGACGCCTTCACCATGCAACGATTCTTCCACGAAGTGAACGGCGCGGGCTTGATTCCAACGTCACTCAATCACTTGGAGCTCACCGGCGATGATCGCGTGATACGCGAACTCAAAGCCGGCGTCATGCCGCTGCCCCCCGCTAGCCGCTAACGATACGTGGATCAGGACGACCATTGATTTGATTTCCACTATAATTCGCCTTCCCGTTTCCAACCGTTCCAGCTTCAGGTCTGTCGTCATGCCATCGCACGCCGCCCGCTTCGCCCTCGCCGCTTCACTCGCGCTCGTCACCGCTTGCTCGGCTGACGCGGCCCATGATCGCACCGACAGCACGGGTGTCGCGCAAGACGCGCTCGTCGGGGCCACCACCCTGAGCGACTCGGCGCCGGTTGTTGGTGTTTCGCTCGACGGCGCCCCAGTCGAAAGCTCCGCCCCCTTGCAGGCAGCCGCGGCGCCAGTCGCTGACGCCGAATCGCAGGCACGCACGCCCAATGAACTCGGTCGCATCCCGGTGCTGGAGTACCACCTCATCGTGCCGGAGGAGAAGGGGGAGTTCACGCGCACCCCTGAGCGACTGCGCAAGGACCTCGAGGAGCTCAAGCGGCGCGGATACGTGCCGGTGAACATGACCGATGTGATCGACAAGAAAATCCAGAACCTGCCGCGCGGCATGTCGCCGGTGGTGCTCGTGTTCGACGATGCGTCGCCGTCGCAGTTCCGGTATCTTGAGCAGAGCGGCTCGTTAGTGATCGACCCAACCAGCGCCGTGGGCATCCTGGAAAAATTTGCGATCGAGAATCCCGACTGGCCGCGCAAGGCCGTCTTCTGCATGCTGCCCGCCGCGCAGGCCGGACGCTCGTTCTTTGGCGACAAGGGCATCGAGGGACAGAAGACCGAGTGGCGCTTCCAGAAGTTGCAGTTTCTGAATAAGCAGGGCTATGAGCTGTGCAACCACACGCTCTACCATGCGCGCCTCGACAAAGCCGGCAACCGGGTGCAGGAGTTCATCGCTCGCGGAGACATGGCCATAGACTCCGCCGTGCCCGGCTACAAGGTGCGCACCTTCGCGCTGCCGCTTGGCATGTGGCCGCAGGATCGTTCGCTGGCCGTCGCTGGCTCGTGGACCGACCCCAAGTCGAAGAAGACGATCCGCTATAAGTACGACGCGGTACTCGAGGTCTCGGGCAATCCCAACGAAAGCCCGAACGATCCGAAGTTCGACTTCCGCAGCGTCAACCGGCAGATCATGTACAAGAACGGACTCGAGGTTGTGCTGAGCCAGCTGGACAAACCGGGCCCGGGCGGGCGCTACGTGTCGGACGGGGATTCGAAGACGGTGGCGCGGCCGTAGACCCAAGCGTGGCGCAAGCCCTCACGATTGAGCATCACCGCCAGATCTTCTCTCTCAAGCGTCCGTTCCTGCGCGATGTGAACGATGATATGGTGTTGGAGGTCGCGGTAAAAGGGCAATGTTCACGCGTCGGCACATTCAACTCGCGGCTGCTCCATCGTCAAGCACGCGAGCTCGCGGAGCAAGAAAGCATTTCAACCCGTCAACTCGTTGCGACGTCGCTCGCCGAAAAGATGTCCGCACTGATGACGAGTGAGTAATTGGACGCGCGAGTGCACCTTACGTAACGACGCCATACAATTACTGGCATGCCAACTTCCAAACGCGTTCACATCGTTGGCGCTTCGGGATCCGGAACGTCGACCCTCGGTAGGCATCTCGCCGCGCGTCTTGAGTGTCCGGTGTTTGATGCCGACGCTTTCTATTGGCTACCGAGCGATCCTCCGTTTCAACATAAACGGACAGTGACGGAACGGCTCGCGCTGCTTGAGCCAGAACTCGCGCATAATCCGAGCTGGGTACTGTCTGGATCGCTCGCCAGCTGGGGCGACACGCTGGTGCCGCGCTTCACCCACGTCATTTTTCTCTCACTCGCACCCGCCGTGCGACTCGAACGCTTGCGCGCGCGCGAAGTTGAGCGTTACGGTGCGAATCGGTTGCGCGCGTCTGGTGATCTGCACGCAACCCACGTGGAATTCATGTTGTGGGCCGCGCGCTATGACGTCGCCGGACCCGAGCAGCGAAGCCTGGTAGCGCACGAAGAGTGGCTCGCACAGTTGCCAACTTCGATCCGCATCGTGCGCCTCGACAGCGCGTTGTCCAAGGAAATTCTTGTAGAGTCCTGCGTGCAAGCCATCGCCGCCTAAAATATGTTGGTGCTTTCGCCTGTTCCGAATCGCGTGATCGCCACCGCATCACGAGCTGACTCGATCGCCTGGTGCAAGAAGGTGGGTGCTGACTTTTTTGTGAACCACCGCGATCTCAAGGCAAACCTGGATAAAATCGGTCACAGCCAGGTTGACTACATCCTCGACTTTTTGTGGATCTGGAAGACTATTGGGAGTTGGCCGCGGAGATCATCAAGCCACAGCGACATATCTTGTCGATCAGCGGCGGCAGCAAGCCCTTGAACCTGGACATCCTGAATGCCAAGAGCGTTACGTTCTCCTGGGAATTGATGTAAACGCGCTCCATGTTCAACACCAACGACATCGCGCGTCAGCATGAGATCCTGAACCCTGTTGCCGACCTGCTTGATGATGACGGGACGATAAAGTCTACGTTGACCACCACTCTGGAAGGATTCACGGCCGACAACTTGAAGAACGCGCATGTACTTCACGAGTAGGACAAGTCGATAGGAAAGACTGTGATCCTGTTTTGATGCAATTCCCAATCGCGCTATACGTACTATTTCACGACCTCATCTGTAACAGTGTAGTCCGATGATCTCGGCGCGAGCGTGCACTGCCGCTGACGTGCTCTAGACCAACACTTATCAGATAATCCAACATCTAGAGGGCAATGAAAAGCCTCTATCTAAGGTTGCAGAAGATCTGTAAATTGTTGTCGCAAGAACGCATCCGCGTTCGCGCAGAAGATGGGTATTATTTCGCAAACAAAATCCGCACCAGGAGCATGGAAAATGGGTTTAGCTGAACGAAAGATCCTTAAGGAATTCCAAACCAGCTTTTACGAATCGTGGAAAGCCAAGTTCGACAAGGTTCTAGGTTTTGAATCAAATGTCGAAGTCAAATGGGATACTCTACATACGAATGAATATTCTTATGGTCGTGAACAATATTTCGAATGGTGGGAAACCGGTTACTTCAGTCCGCTCCTTGAGGTCTTCAAACAAATCTGTTCTGACGATATGGGGAAAGAGGCCGTTAAAGACGGCTTGAAGAAAATTATTATTGATGGAAGTACCGGCGACCGGCCCGAAGATTCAAAATTCGACGATGGCGTCTTCAGGATCAATCATCAATTCAGCAATATCAGCGCGGAAGAAGGGCGGGTGAATGGATGGAGAAAGATGATCGAGGCTAAGCTCTAATGGGTAAACAAGACGAGGAAGTAAATCCTTACGGTCAAGTCTTCGTCGGCCCTGCCACGTCAGATATAGAACTGGCGCTAATCACCGCTCAGCATGCGGCGCCAGCTTTGAGCGCTGAAGTGGCGGAGTTCAATGAAAAGAATAGCCACGGCCTCAACGACGTACTCATAAAATTGTCAGGCTCGGCCGCCTACCAGGCTGGGATCGACGGCAAGGTCGTGCGTTATTTCACTGTTCCTGCCGGCAGGGGCCAGACCTTCGATTACTGGTCTGCCGGGCGCGAAAAGACGCGCATGACTTCCGAGAGTCCATGGGGCCAATGGACTCTCGCGCAGCTTTATCTGAACGGTAAGTGCGTGAATGTGCGACTAGACAACGCACGCTCACAGGAGGCACGCCCGCAGCATTTGCTTACAGCTTATAGAAAAAACCTTGGTGATGCGCCATCGCGGCTTAGCTTGGAGAGACAAGTCCCCGAAATTCAGAACGCGGCACAGAAGTCCGGCTGGAAAGATTTGAGAATGTCGATCGACTGGGCAGGCTTGGAAGGCGATCCCGATGCTAACCGATCCATGGGAGCGACGTTGGTTGGGTTGGAAGAGAGTCTCAAGTATATCTTGAGCGACAGTATGGGCCAGGAGGCTCTGGGTGCTTTCGACAAACTGATTCTCACTGTAAAGAAAGACTCGACCCTTGAGATCAGCAAGAACGGTAAAGTGCTGAGTATTGCAGTAGGCATTCATTCCGGAATTGATCATGATTTTGACGGGTCCGGTGCAGCGAAAACCTGGATTACTCAAGAACTTGAAGCGGCAATTTGAACTCGTAATTGAAGGTATTTCAGATAACGCTGGACAAGCTAGCGCCGCAGCAGAATGCTAGGCGCTAGACCGCTCGAAGCGAATGCTCGCCCGGACGCACTTCCACTGTCCGAAGCCCAGAGTACAGAGTTGCGGCGCCGTGCGCTCGACGCCGATGCGCATCCGGGCAGGCGTGCCTTGGGCCAAGGTGTATGCAGGTCTTCAAACGCGGCGAATGACGTCGCGTTTTTCTTTTCACGCCGGCGCAATCGAAGACTTGCAGGAAGCGCGATGAGATGCGCTTCCTAACTCCATAGCTTCGCGGCTCCGTTCACAACTAATTCAGTTTGAGCGTTTGCAGTTGAACGGGGTTAGGTGGCATTACCATTTTTACCAATGGTCAAGTGAACTTGCGTTTCGGATGGTTGGGAATTGCAGGCATGATGATGACGGCGACGCCAGTGCAAAGCCAGTCTGCTTCGAAGATCACGACTTTGCCCATACAGTTTCAGTGCGACGCGGCAAGGAACATGTTCACGGCACGGTGGTGTGGCCATATGGCTCTAGTTCCGAAACGTCGCTTCATTAGAGCGTATTCTTCTTTCCCGGTCTTGCGCGGCCAAGGCGACATATGTAGAATAAGGCCATGCAACGGCTCACCAAATCCACCACGCGCGCGCTCCTTGCCTTTCTGGAGTCGCCAAGGAGCTGGCGCTACGGCTACGATCTCATGAAGGTCGCAGAGCTCTCCTCAGGCACGTTGTACCCGCTCCTCGCCCGACTCGCGGACGACGGCTGGCTCGAGTCGCGATGGGAGGAGTCCGAGCTGCCCGGCAACCCACCGCGGCAGCTGTATCGCCTCACCCCCAGCGGTCGCCTGCAATCGCGCCATGCGCTGGAACGCGCGCAGGCTTCATGGCTTCGGCCGCTGCGTGCTCGCGAGGCGTGATCATGCGGCAACGCGCTCAAGTCACACTCTGTCACATCGTCGAGCGTCTGGCGAAACTCGCGCCGGCGCCCCAACACGAGCTGGTGCGGGGGATGGTGGCCGAACTCAATGCGATCGCTGATCCGGCCGAGCGCACGAGCTTCGCACTGGGTGCCATCACCGCGATCGCTCACCTGTCGCTCCGAGGATACAGCCGGTCCACCCTCCAAGCCCTGGGCCGATGCGTCGGCATCGGCCAACCTTTCGACAGCGCACCCCCCGGAGCCCCATCAATGTCGACGCTCACGACCCGGCTGCTTCTACGCCGTCACGCCACCAACTTTACCTTTTCGTTCGCCACGCTAACCGCTGTCATTCTTGCAAACTATGCCGTTAAGCAGGTGCCCAACCTGATGGCGAACGGAGCCTCCGCTGGCGTAATCACCGAGTCGCTCTTCCTCGCATTGCCGTTCATTATGGCCCTGACGATCCCGATGGCGGTATTCATTACCGTGTCGTTCGTGTTCATGCGTCTGGGGGCGGACGGTACTCTTGCATCCGCTCGGCGCCAACGCAACGGCATACGCCGCCTGCTCGCTCCCGTATTGGGCGCAGCCGCCGTCATCGCGTCGCTGGCGCTTGTCGCCAACACGCAGCTGCTGCCGCGCGCGAATGATCAGCTCGCGCAACTGCTTGCGGGCGGGCCGCGAGAAGCGTCCGATCGATCGATGACCATAAACCAACTACGGGAGGCGGCGCTTATCGCTCGCACCGCTAACGGCGCGGAGGCGTCTGCCCGCGCGGTCGCATACGAAGTGGAGATTCAGAAGAAGTTCGCGCTTGCCGCCGCGTGCATGGTGCTTGCGCTGGTTGGCGCGGGGACTGCGATTCGTTTCCCGCGTGGGGGCGTGGGGCTGGTGATCTCCGCGAGCCTCATCGTATTCAGTGCGTACTACGCCGCCATTGTGGGAGGCGAGGCACTCGCCGACCGGCAGGTGATATCGCCGTTCGTTGGAATGTGGATGGCCAACGCATTCCTGTTAGGCATCGGACTGCTACTCGCGTGGCGGCCGAGCGGATCTAGCTCCAACGACGCTGGCCCGATCGAACAGACCACGCTTTTGTCGACCGCGAACGCACGTTAGAGATGATGCCGACGCGTTTGTGAGCTTGATCCTTCGCTCGGCGCATCGCGTTGTTCGTCAACGGGTCGCTCATCAACGCTTGGGAGAATGAGGGCGACGTCCCCAAAACAATCTTGGCTCCCTATCTCGCGTGCGTCGTTCCGGCTTTCAGGCTGGAACCGTGCACGCGTTGCACCAGCGTGAAAAACCCCACCGAAAGTCCACCGGCAACGACACCGACAACGGCATCGAGCAGCGTCGTCGCGATGGTCGCGAGCGCGTGACTGCGCGCCTCCATGGGCGCAGCGATTCCCTCGATCAGGTGCTCGACCGGCGGAATACCGTGCACGAGAATACTTCCGCCCACCGTGAACATGGCGGCCGTTCCGAGTATTGAAAGCGCTTTCATGAACAGCGGTGCAGTTCGCAGAATGACTGCACCGAGCCTTTGCGCTGCCGCATCACTTCGGCTACGCAGCGACATGCCGAGATCGTCGAGCTTCACGATGCCGGCCACGAGCCCGTAGACGAACACGGTTGCACCGATTGCTACGGCGCTCAACGCGAGCACCTGCTGCGCAATCGGCGCAGTTCCCATCGTACCAAGCGTGATCACGATGATCTCGGCGGACAGCACGAAGTCAGTGCGGATCGCGCCCTTGATCTTGTCCTTCTCCACTCCGACGACATGGGCGCTCGCGTCGTTGAGCGCAGCAAGGTGCTCAGCGTGACGCTGGCTCTCGTCGCCGCGCGTGTGCAGGAACTTGTGCGCGACTTTCTCGAACCCTTCAAAACACAAGTACAATCC